>JBBSUZ010000082.1:0-10574 GCA_038233965.1 Rhodothermales bacterium
CGCCGACGGCCTCGGCCGCGAGCGGCAGCGTGACGGCGCCCGGCAGCACGTCCGGCAGCGACTGGAGCGCGAGGCGCTCGGCCCCGCCCGCGGCGGGCTGCGTCGCGAGGCGCACGAACGTGTCGCGGACCGGGTCGAGGGCGTAGCCGTCGAGGGCGTCCACGGCGAGCGTGCCCTCGGGCGAGACGCTCACGAACGCCTCGGCCTCGGGCGCGCCCGTGGCGTCGCGAACCTCGAGGCGCAGCGTGCCGGTCGCGGCGCCGCGGGCGGCGAGCGGCGCGAAGGCGGCGGCCGGCGAGGGCGCCGCGAGGCTCGCACCGGTGCCGGTCGCGTGCGCCCAGAAGCCCTGCATCGGCGCGAGGAGGCCGCCGGCGAGGCTGCCCGCCGTGCCGTTCCACAGGCGGTAGCTGCCGCCGAGGTACGCCGGGTCGTAGGCGTAGACCGTCGCGTCGACGTTGGTCCGCACCAGCGTGTCCCAGTCGAGGACGCCGGCGAAGGGGTTGCCGAGCAGGTTCCAGCCGTCGTCGGCCGGGCTGCCGGCGAGCGAGGCGGGCGTCGGCGTGTAGCTCACGGGGAACGCCAGCGGCGGCGCGGGCGGCGCGGCGGGAAAGGCGAACGGCCGCGGGAAGCCGCCCTGGACGCCCGGCGTCGTGTAGTCCGCGTCCTCGTAGACGTACGCGAAGACGCCCCGGCCGGCAGGCGCCGCGAGCGCCGCGGACGACGGCGGGCCGAAGCCGGCGCCGAGCGCGCCCGGCGCCGTCTCGTCGTAGAGGAACACGTTGGGATCGCCGAACGAGACGTCGGCGCCGGGGAAGCCCTGCGTCCAGATCGGGTCGAGGAGGCTCGCGAGCGTCTGCCCCTCGGCCGGCGGCGCGAGCATCCGGTAGCCCGCCGGCCCGGCGACGCGCGCCCGGACGGGCCCGTCGAAGCGCACGATGCCGTTCGAGCGGACCGCGCCTGCGTTCGTGAACTCGCCCCCGAGGATGACGTCGCCGCGCGGGTCCACGGCCAGCGTCGTGACCGTGCTGTTGATGAAGCCCGCACCGTCGGCCGTGTTCGGGACGAGGTCCGTCCACGCCGCGCCGTCCCAGCGGTAGGCGCCGCTCCACAGCGGCACGCCGCCGACGCCCGGCGTGCCGGCGGCGTAGAGGGTCCCGTCCGGACCGAACGTGGCGGCGAACACGTCGCGCGGGAGGCCCGTCCCGTAGGCGCTCCACGCCGTCCCGGTCCACCGCGCGACGCGCTGCGCCGGGACGCCGCCCGCCGCCGAGAAAGAGCCGACCGCGACGATCTCGCCGTCCAGTCCCGTGGCGAGGCCGAGCGGCTGGGACGTGAAGCCGCTGCCGAGCGGGCTCCACGCGCCGCCGGACCACCGCGCGATCCGCGCCGCGGCGACGCCCTCGACGGACGTGAACGAGCCCGCAACGACGAGCGCCCCGTCGGTGCCGACCGTCATCGAGGCGGGCCGCCCGTTCGTGGCGGTGTTGAGCGTCGCGATCGTCGTCCACGCCGAGCCGTTCCAGCGTGAGATCGTCTCCTGGTTGACGCCGTACGAGCCGCTCGCATACACGACGCCGCCGGGGCCGGCCGCGCAGAGGCCCGTGCCGTCAGAGGTGTTCGGCATGCCGAGGCCGGCGCCGAGCGGGCTCCACGCCGTTCCGTCCCACCGCGCGATGTGCGTCGCGGTGACGCCGCCGATCTGGTCGAAGAGGCCGCAGGCGATGATGGACCCGTCGGGCGCCGCGGAAACCGTGAGCACCCGGTCGTTGGGAGCGGCGCCGACCGCGCGCCACGCTGTCCCGTCCCACCGGCCGACCGAGAAGGCGAGCGCGCCGCCGATGCGCGTGAACTCGCCGGCGGCGTACACGTCGCCGTCCGTCCCCACGGCGAGGCTTCGGACGGTGTTGTCGCTCTCGGAGCCGAGCGGATGCCACGCCGCGCCGTCGTAGCGCCCGGCGAACGTGACGGGCAGGCCGCTCATGTTGCGAAAGTCGCCCCCGACATACACGTCCGACCCCGAGAAGGCGAAGCGGGCGAGCGCGTTGATGGAAAAGCCACTGCTTTCCGTGGACGTCCCGAACGGGACCCACGCGCCGCCGCTGCGGCGGACGAGCGTCGCGATGCCGGAGCCTGTCTGCGTGCGCGTCGTCACGGACGAGGCGTAGACCGCACCGTCCGGCCCGACGCCGAGCCCGCCGGCGGGCGCCGTGAACGCGCCCGAGAGCGCCGTCCACGCGCCGCCGACGTACTGGTAGACCGGCCACGACGTCTGCTGGAAGGCGATGTTCGGGTTCGTCCCGTAGAGCTCGCCCGACGGGCCGGCTGCGAGCAGGACCGAGTAGTTCGTCGGGCCGGCCGGGAAGAGGCCGAGGTCCGCGAGCGTACCGCCCGCGATGCGGGCAACATGGCGTGTCTGAACCCCGCCGACCAGCACCACGAACGGAACGACGACGTCGGCCCCGGCCCGGATGGGCTGCTCGAAGGCATACACCGGCGCCGGTGCGCCGGGGACCGGCCCCCATGCGCCGCCGCTGAACCGCGCCACGCGCAGCGCCGTGGCGCCGTTGACCGTCGTGAAGTCGCCCGTCACGACGACCGTCCCGTCGGCCGCGATGGCGAGGCCAGCCACGCCGCCGTTGAAGGTGCCCGTGCCGGTCCATCCCGTTCCATCGAAGCGCGCGACGCTGAGTGCCGGCCCGCCGTCGATGCGGAAGCTGCCGACGGCCCACAGCGCGCCGTCGGGCGCGAAGGCGATCCGGGAGGGCTCGGTGCTGAACGTTCCCGGCAGCGCCTCCCACGCCCCGCCGACGCGCCGGGCGACGCCCGGGCGGGTCTGCGTCTGGCTGATCCAGAACAGCCCGGCCGCATAGAGCGTGCCGTCCGGCCCGATGACTACGTCCTGGACGATGCGGCGCGGCGGCAGGCCGGTCGGGCCGGTGGCGATGCCGACGTATCCGGCGGGCGCCTGGGCGAGCGCGGGCAGGGAGAACCCGGCGGCGGTAGCGAGGAGCAGGAGGGCGAGAAGGCCGCGACGCATTCGGTCGGAAGGAAGGGGGAACCGTAGGGGCGCCGGCGCGCGCCGGGTCGGTCGATGCCAAGGTGCACGCTCTCCCGTGCTCGTCCTATCCCCCTGTCGGGTGAATCGGTGCGGCGCGGTCGGCGAACGTAGCTTCGCGCGCTGATCACGCCACCCCGATGACCCCACCCGCCTCTGCCGCCCCGGTCGAGAAGCGCGGCCTCCGCCGCTTCTCGTTCACCCACTGGATCTTCATCGGCATGGCGACCGGCGTCCTCGTCGGCGTCCTCTTCCCCGGGCAGGGGCCGGACACGCCGGGCTTCGACGGCGCGGACCTCAAGATCCTCTCGGACCTGTTCGTCCGCGGGATCAAGATGATCATCGGCCCGATCCTCTTCGCGACGCTCGTGATCGGCATCGCGGGCCACGGCGACGACCTCAAGAAGGTCGGCCGGCTCGCGTTCCGCTCGCTCCTCTACTTCGAGGTCCTCACGACCGTCGCGCTGTTCGTCGGGCTCGCCGCCGTCAACCTCGTGCGCCCCGGCGACAGCCCCGCGCTGAAGGCGGCGCTGCGGGCGGCCGAGGCGCAGGCCCCCGCCATCACGCTCGCCGAGCCCCTCGGCTGGCAGGACCACGTCCGCAACATCGTCCCGACCAGCGTCTTCGACGCGCTCGCGACCAACAACGTCCTCCAGATCGTCCTCTTCTCGATCCTGTTCGGCGTCGCGCTGAGCGGGGTAAAGGGAAAGCCGAAGGAGGCCTTCCTCGCCTTCACCGAGGGCCTCGCCGAGACGATGTTCAAGCTCGTCGGCATCGTGATGCTGTACGTCCCGATCGGCGTCGGCGCCGCGCTCGCCGTCACCGTCGCGCACAGCGGGCTGGCCGTGCTGAAGCCGCTGTTGCTGCTCGTCGGGACGCTCTACGGCGCGCTCATCGTGTTCGCGCTCGTCGCCCTGCTGCCCGTCGCGCTGATCGCCAAGATCCCCGTCCTGCGCTTCCTGAAGCAGGTCCGCGAGCCTGCGCTCATCGCCTTCACCACGACGAGCTCGGACGCCGCGCTGCCGCTCGCGATGCAGCGCATGGAGGCCTTCGGCGTGCCGCGCCGCATCGTCTCGTTCGTCATGCCGACCGGCTACTCGTTCAACCTCGACGGCTCGACGCTCTACCTCGCGCTCGCGTCCGTCTTCGTCGCGCAGGCGGCCGGCGTGAACCTCACGTGGGGCCAGGAGCTCGGCATGATGCTGACGCTGATGCTGACCTCGAAGGGCGTCGCGGCCGTCCCGCGCGCCTCGCTCGTCATCCTCTCGGGCACACTCGCCGCGTTCAACCTGCCGCTCGCCGGCATCACGATCATCCTCGCCGTCGACGAGCTGATGGACATGGCGCGCACGACGGTCAACCTCGTCGGCAACTGCCTCGCGACGGCCGTGATGGCGCGCTGGGAGGGCGTGCTGGACATCCCCGAGCACACGATGCCCGCCGAGGCGCTGCTCGCCGTCGGCCCGTCGTCGCCCGAGGACATCGAGTCCCGCGAGGAACTCGGCCTGCTCTGACGCGACGATCGTTCAGACCGTAGAGACGCGCCATGGCGCGTCTCCGCGGCGTCCGACCGATGTGCAGATGCGTCCACCATCGCCACCGTGCGTCCGACGGCCCTGGCGTCCTGTCGGGGATGAACAGGCCCGGTGCTCGGCACAGACGCACCGCAGCGCGTCTCTACAGGGGATGCGTTGGGAGGGGCGATGCTTCGGTTGTGGGTTAGGCGCGCCGTTGTGACCTCCCGGCCCGGCCGCCCACGGGCGTACCTTGGCGCTGCCCCGAGACGCAGCCCCACCGAATGCTCCGAGTCCGTCCGTTCGCCGCCTGCGCGGCTGTGCTGCTCGCCGCCGGCCTCGCCGCGTGCGACTCGGCGCCGGGCCTGCCCGCCGAGGGCGTCCGCCCCGCCGTGACCGCCTTCGCCGTCTCGCCCGCCCGCGACTCGCTCGCGACCGACGCGCCCGTCGCACGGATCCCGCTGACCGTGGACGCCACCATCGCCGGCGACGGCCGCGTGGCCGTCCGTGTGCTCGTCCGCTACGCCGAGGCGTCGCGCCGGGCGAGCGTGGACTCGCTCGTCGCCGACACGCTCGTGCAGGCCGAGCCCGGCGCGTTGCGCCTGACGCTGCCGCTCGTGCTCCCGCGCGGCGCTACGGGCGACTACGCCGTCGCCCTCACCACGGCCGGCGCCGACGGCCGGACCGGCGGCGGCGCGTCGGGCACGTTCCGCTTCCGCGCCGCCTCGCTCGGGCCGCCCGCCGTCTCGGGCGTCACCGCGCCCACGAGCGTCGCGCGCACCCCGCCCGGCTCGGCCCCGTTCCAGATCTCCGCCCTCGTCTCAGACCCCGACGGACTCGCCAACGTCGCCACGGTCGTCCTCACGGACGAGGCCGGCGGCGTCATCGTCGAGCTCTACGACGAGGGCCGCACCGGCCGCTCCCGCGACGACGCCGCGGCCGGCGACGGCCGCTACACCGTCACGATCGGCATCCCGCCCGACTTTGCGACGGGCTCGTACACGCTCGCCGTCGTCGCCATCGACCGCGCCGGGACGCAGAGCCCGCCCGCCCCGTTCACGTTCGAGGTCCGATGATGCGCCCCGTTCTCGCCGCGCTCGCGCTCCTCCTCGCCGGAGCCGCGCCGCAGGCCCAGACCACGCTCGACACCGGCCGCGGGCCCGTCCGGCTGCTGCCGCTCGGCGCGCGCAACGGCGTGAGCGTCCTCGACGGCGGGACGGGCACGCTCTTCGCCGGTCCGCGCCTCGTCGCGATCAGCCCGTCCGGCGCGATCACGTTCCCCGGCGCCCAGGACGCCTTCGACCCGGCGACGGCGCTGGCTCCGCGCGTGTTCGCGCTCGACGCCCGCGGGCCGCTCGTCTGGGCCGGGCTCGGCTTCAACGACACCGTCATCGGCGCCGAGGACCCGCCCGAAACCGCCGCCGGCTTCGCCGTCTCGACCGACGGCGGCGCGACGTTCGCGTACCGCTTCCCCGCGACCGACGAGTCCGTGGACACGCTCGTGACCTACGGCCGGTCCACGCTGCGCGCGATCCCGTCGACGGTCCCGCAGTTCGCGGCCCCGCTCGACCTCGCCATCGCCGCGGGCGACACCGTCTACGCCGCGCTCCGCACCGGCGGCCTGCGCCGGACCGTCGACGGCGGGCGCACGTGGCGGCGCATCGTCCTCCCGCCGGACTCGCTCGTCTCGCTCGACCCGCGCCGGACCTACGACTTCGTCTACGACCCCGCCGAGAGCCTCTTCAACGACGGCAGCGCCGGCCTCAACGCGACGCCGTTCTCGACGCTCGTCGACGAGGCAGGCACGCTGTGGGTCGGGACCGCCTCCGGCCTGAACCGCTCGTTCCGCGTGCCCGGCGAGGCCGACCCGGGCTGGGTCCGCTACCTCGACTCGCCCTTCCGCAACCCCGACGGCACCAACATCGGGCCGGTCGGCAACCTCGTCTACGCCCTCGAATCGCGCCCCGGTGCCGGCCGCGACGCCGTGTGGGCCGCCTGCTGGCCGTCGAGTCAGCCCGGGCAGGCCGAGTCCGAGCAATTCGGCCTCGTCATCTGGCGCGGCGACGACGCCGAGGGCTTCGCCCGCTTCGAGCCCGTCCTGCTCGGCGTGCAGGTCTTCGACCTCGCCTTCGACGCCGCGCCCGGAGGCAACGCCTACGCCGCCGCCGGCTCGGCCGGCCTCTACGTCTCCGGAGACGACGGCGCGACGTGGCGCGCGCTCGCGACGTTCCCGGCCGCCGACGGCCGCCCGCTCCCGCTCCGCCCGAGGGCGGCCGTGCTCGCCGTCGCGACGACGCCGACGGGCCTGTACGTCGGGACGAGCGACGGCCTGCTGCGCTCGGCCGACGGCGGGCGCACGTTCGAGCTGCTCCGCGCGAGCCCCGAGCCCGGTGCGACCACGCCCGGCGACGGCACACGCATCGACACGCCGGACGTCGACGTCTACGCCTACCCCAACCCGTTCACGCCGAGCCGCGACGGCGAGCTGCGCGTCCGCTTCTCCCTCGACGCCGCGTCCGACGCGACCGTCCGCGTCTTCGACACGGCGATGAACCTCATCCGGACGCTCGACGCGCCGGGCCGCGCCGCCGGCCCGAACGAGGTGTCGTGGGACGGCCTCTCGGACGACGGCCTGCGCGTCGCCAACGGGCCGTACGTCTACGTCGTCCGCGCGGGCGGGCGGCAGCTCTCGGGCCGCATCCTGGTCCTCAACTGATGCCGATGCTCCGCACTGCCGCCCTCGCCGGTCTCGCTCTCCTCGCTCTGCCTGTGCAGGCGCAGGGCCCGGCCGCGTTCTCGCGCCTCGGCATGGGCGCGCGCGCCATCGCCGGCGCGGGCCAGACGGCCGACCTCTCGGGCGAGGCCTCGCCGTTCGTCAACGCCGCGCTCGCGCCGTTCCAGGCCGGGCAGGCCGTCGAGCTCTCGGCCGGCGCGCTGAGCTTCGACCGCCGCTGGAGCGCCGTCCAGGTCGGCGCGCCGCTGCGGCCGCGCGCCGGCGTCGCCGCGGGCGTCGTCTCGGGCGGCGTGAGCAACATCGACGGCCGCGACGCCAGCGGCACCCCCACGGGCACGCTCCGCACGGACGAGGTCGCCTTCTTCGTCGCCTTCGGCATCCGCGTCACGGACCGCCTCGCCGGCGGCGTCGGCTTCCGCCTGTACCGCTCGGACGTCGGCCTCGGCGTCACGCCGCCGACGGCGCTCGGCGTCCAGCTCGGGCTCGCCGCCCGCATCACGCCGCGCCTCTCGGCCGCCCTCGTCGCCGACGACCTCTTCGCCCGCTACGAGTGGAACGCATCCGCCGCGGGCGCCGGCGCGGCCGTGGACCCGTTCCCGCGCCGCGTCACGCTCGGCGGCGCGTACTCGCTCGGGCAGCGCCCGTCCGGCCGCACGCGCGGCCAGGTCTCGGCCGACCTGGAGCTCTCGACGCTCTCGCAGGAGACGACGCGCCCGAACGGCACCGTCCTTACCGGCCCCATCCTCTCGGCGGACGAAACCGACCTCACGGCGACGCTCGCGACGGTCCGTGGGCGCGTCGGGGCCGAGGTGTGGATCGCCGAGCCGTTCGCGCTCCGCGCCGGCGTCGACCGCCTCGGCGGCGACCTCTCCGGGGCCCGGCCCGCCATCGGCATCGCTGTCCGGCAGCGCTTCTCCGAGCTCGACGCCCGCCTCGACTACACGGCCGCGCTCGAGCCCTACGGCACCGGCATCCTGCACATGGCCACCGTCCGCCTCGGCCTCTGATTCGTTTGGAATCGGTGCGGGTCGGGGCCGGTTGAAACAGGACGTCGCGTGGCGGCATCCTGAGGGCCGGGCACAGCATGCTGTGCCCCTGCGACGTCCGGCCGGCTTATTCCCTATCTGCTTCGTCTGCCACTGGCGACTGCCCACTGGCCCATCCCATCTCAATGGCTTCCAATCTCTGGCGCGACCTCTCGCCCCGCCCCGCCGACTCGCCGGACCTCCTCCACGTCGTCGTCGAGACGCCCAAGCGCTCGCGCAACAAGGTCGAGTACGACCTCGAGGCCGCCTGCTTCCGCCTGGACCGCGTCCTCTACTCGTCGCTGCACTACCCCGGCGACTACGGCTTCGTCCCGCAGACGCTCCACGACGACGGCGACCCGCTCGACGCGATCGTGCTCGTCCGCGAGCCGACGTTCCCGGGCTGCGTCATCCAGGCGCGCCCCGTCGGCGTGTTCCACCTCATCGACGGGGGCGACGCGGACGACAAGATCCTCTGCGTCCCGGCCCGCGACCCGCACTACCACACGATCCGTGACCTGGGCGGCGTCGCGCCGCACGCGCTGCGCGAGATCGAGCACTTCTTCCACGTCTACAAGGACCTCGAGGGCAAGACGACGGAGTCCGGCGGCTGGTCCGACGTCGCCGACGCGGAGCGCGAGATCGAGCGCGCGATCGCCATGGGCCGCCGCCTCCAGCCGGACCCGGAGGTCGAGGATTGACAAATTGACGGATTGAAATGAACGACTGGAATGGTTCCGGTCGACGCACCTCAGTAGTAATAATGTGTCATTCTGAACTTGTTTCAGGATGACAGGCAGAGAGGAGTGCAGTCGGCAGAGAGGAGAAGCGTTGAACGGGGCGTCAAGGAAAGGGGAGAGGCCCGCCCGTCGTGCCGTCGTGTCGTCAGCGGCGGCGGACGCGGGCGGTCGGTTCCGCCGTCGTCGGGTCGTCGGGCCAGCTGTGCTTGGGGTAGCGGCCGCGCAGGTCCTTGCGGACGTCGAAGTAGCCCGTGGCCCAGAACGAGGCGAGGTCGCGGGTGACCTGGGCGGGCCGGCCGGCCGGGCTCAACAGGTGCATCACGGCCGGCACGTGCCCGCCGAGCACGCGCGGTGTGTCGCGAAGCCCGAAGACCTCCTGCACGCGGACCGCCAGCACAGGTGCGTCGGGCTCCGAATAGTCGAGCGGGATCGACGAGCCGCTCGGGACGGTGACGTGGCTCGGCGCGAGGCGGTCGATCTCGGCGCGGCGGCCCCAGCCGGCGAGGCCGGCGAGCAGGCCCGTCAGGTCGAGGCGGGACAGATCGGAGAGGCGCGACAGGCCGGCGAGGTGCAGGCCGAGCCAGACGTCGAGCGTGTCGAGCAGGGCGGCGTCGGAGACGTCGGGCCAGCCGTCGGCGTCGTGGTGGTGGAGGAAGGCGAGGCGCTCGCGGAGACGCGTGGCGTCTTTGGACCACGGCAGCGCGGCGATGCCGGCCGCCCGGAGGCCATCCATGAATGCCGCGGCGACGGCGACGGCGTCGGGATCGGGCGTCGCGAGGCGCGTCTCGCGCAGCACGACGGCTCCCAACCGGACCGTCCGGCGGGCGCGGACGGCCGCGCCGTCCCACGTGACGGTGTCGTCCGACACGATCTGATCGGCGAAGGCCGCCTCGATGTCGGCCTCGGTCAGCGGGGCGGCGAGGAAAACGCGGGCGCCGGCAGGGCGGTCGTCGAGCGCGGCGAGGGCGAGGAACGGGGCGTCGGCGAGCGGCTGCGTGCGGTCGAGCAGGGCGGTCCGGCCGTCGCGCATCCGGTAGCGCGCCCCGGCGCTGTTCTCGCCGACGCGCTGCGCGACGCGGTCCGGATACGCGAGCGCGACGAGCGGGCCGACCGCGTCCAGCGTCTCGCCGCCCCCGGATCGGGTCCGGGGCAGGCTATCGCGGGCGTTCCACGCGCGCCGCCAGCGCTCGCCCTCGGTCCGCACCGCGCGTACCGCGTTGGTGTCGACGCGTCCGCCGGGCACGTGCGGCCGCTCGCCGCGCAGCGCCTCGACGCGCAGCCGCAGGTCGGCGTCGACGGTCGCGGGACCGTCGGGGCGGACGACGTCGCGTTCGCTCAGCAGGGCGACGAGGTCGGCGCAGAGCGCCGTGCGGCCGCCGCGGAGCGCGAGGTGCGCGAGGCGCGGGTGCATCGGGAGCGAGGCGAGGGCGCGGCCGTGAGCCGTGAGGCGGCCCGCGGCGTCGAGGGCGTCGAGTTCGGCGAGGAGCGTGCGGGCAGCGTCGAACG
>JBBSUZ010000083.1:0-10571 GCA_038233965.1 Rhodothermales bacterium
CCTGACAGCGCATAGACCTGGGCCATACGCTCGGCAGAGATCCTTCGACAGGCTCAGGATGACGTTGGAGACAGGTTTTCGGTTCACCAAACAGTTTCTGAGCCGTCGGTCTTGACCGGCGGCGACCCTTTCCTTACATCGACTCCCGATATGCTCGTTCTCGGCAACTGGAAGATGAACACCGGCCTCGCCGAGGCCGTCCGCCTCGCTTCCGACGTCGTCCACGCGACGGCCGATGCCCGCGCCGACGTCGGCGTGTGCCCGCCGAGCGTGTGGTTGGACGCCGTCGCGGAGCGCGTGCGCGGCTCGCGCGTCGGGCTCGGCGCGCAGAACGTCTATCCTGAGGCGTCGGGCGCCTTCACGGGCGAGGTCTCGCCGGGCATGCTGGCCGAGATCGGCTGCCGCTACGTGCTGTGCGGCCACTCGGAGCGCCGGGCGATCCTCGGCGAGAGCAGCGCGCTCGTCGCCCGCAAGGTCGCCGCCTGCCTCGCCGCGAGCCTGACGCCCGTGCTGTGCGTCGGCGAGACGCTCGAGGAGCGCGACGGCGGACAGGCCGAGACGATCGTCGCCGACCAGATGACGGCCTCGCTCGACGGCGTCGACGCGCCGGGGAGCCTCGTCGTGGCGTACGAGCCCGTCTGGGCCATCGGGACCGGCCGCACGGCGAGCCCCGAGCAGGCGCAGGCGATGCACGCTGCCCTCCGCTCCCGCCTCACCGAGTGCTTCGGAACGGACGGCCCGGCCATCCAGCTGCTCTACGGCGGCAGCGTCAAGCCGGACAACGCGGCCGAGCTCTTCGGCCAGCCCGACATCGACGGCGCGCTCGTCGGCGGGGCGAGCCTCGACGCGGCCGGCTTCGCCGCGATCGTCGCGGCGGCGGGCTGAGCCTGGCGACGTGCGGTGACGTCGTGCTCGTTCTGATCGACCACCCCCGGCTCCCCCGGTCCAGGAGCCGGGGCGCACGATGAAGGCGGGTTACTCGGACTTGGACGAGGCGGCGGGCGCGGGCGTGCTCGGCTTGGACTCCGTTTTGGACGGGCTCGCGGCGGTGTCCGATGAGCCGGTCGAGGACGGTGAATCCGAGGTCTTGTCCGGCGTGCCGGACTTCTTGACGTAGTCCGTGAGGTAGAAGCCGGTGCCCTTGAACTGGAGGCCGGCGCCGCCCGAGATCACGCGGACGACGGGCTGGCCCGACTCCGGGTCCTCGGTGAGTGCGTCGTCCGTGATGCGCTGGAAGACGTCGAAGACGGAGCCGTCCGGGCGGCGGTAGGAATACGTCGGCATGGGGGAGGCAGAGGGAGCGGGCGAGAACGGCCGCCGCCGCGCCGGGTTTCGGCTAGCGGACCGTCACGGAGCGGGTGCCGCGCGCGATGACGCGGCCCTGCGCGTTGAGCGCAGTCGCCTCGACGACGACGGGCCCGGGCGACGCCCCGCCCAGCGTGATGACCCGGCCCAGTCCCAGCTCGTCGGACGGGTTGGAGGTGAACACGATGCCACCGGTGCCGCGAGCCGTCCACCGGTAGCGCGCCGTCCCCTCGACAGTCTCGGTTCGGAACTCGACGGCCTGCCCGATTCCGAGCGTCGACACGCCCTTGACGTAGACCGTCTGGGCCTCGACGGCCGGCGTGGGCGCTGCTGTCGGGAGGCCGCCGCCCGACTCCTCGAACCGGTCGCACCCGGCGAGAATGAGAACGGCAGCGGCGAGGGCGAGGCGAGCGGTCATCGGAGTGCAGGACGTGTGAAGGCGACAGTATACGGCCCCCCGCGCGCAGATGCTACCCGCCCAGGACGGCGTCGATGACGTGGACGACGCCGTTGCTGGCGTCGAGGTCGGGTGTGGCGATGCGGGCGCTCGTGGCGCCGCTGCGGATCGTGAGCGGGTCGCCCGGGACGAGCGTCAGCGTCGTCCCATCGAGCGCGTCGACGGTTTGCTCGACGTCGGCGTCGGCGGAGAACAGGCGGTACGAGAGGGCGTGACCGAGCAGACGGGCGCGGAGTGCGGCGGGATCGGCGCGGAGCGCGGCGAGCGCGTCGGCACCGAGGGCGTCGAAGGCGGCGTTGCTCGGCGCGAAGACGGTGATGACCTGCGAGGTGTCGGTGAGGACCGAGTCCAGGCCGGCCGTCCGGGCGAGGGCGACGAACGTCGTGAGGTCGGCAGACGACGAGGCGACGCCCAGAACGGAGTCGTCTGCGACGGCTGCGCTGCCTGCGGCAGCACTGTCTGCGGCGGCCGGTTCAGCCGGGGTGGGCGGCTTGGGGTCGCTGCAGCCGGCGGCAGCGAGCGCGGTGAGGGCGACGAGGAGGGCGCGGGTCATATCGGGTCGAGAAGGTCGGGAAAGTGGGTGCGGATCGCCTCGTACACGGCGCGCAGCGGGAGCCCGACGACGGCCGGGTAGTCGCCCTCGACGCGCACGACGAAGAGCGCGCCCGCGTCGTCCTGGATGCCGTATGCGCCGGCGCGGTCCATCGGCGAGCCCGAGGCGACGTAGGCCTCGATCTCGCCGTCCGAGAGGTCGGCGAAGGTGACGCGCGTCGCGCGGTGGTCCGTCACAAGGCGGCCGTCGTGGGCGAGCGCGATGCCGGTGTAGACCGTGTGGGTCCGGCCCGAGAGGCGCCGGAGCATCGTCCGCGCCTCGTCCTCGGTCGCGGGCTTGCCGAGGACGTCGCCGTCCAGCACGACGACCGTGTCGGCCGCGAGGACGAGCGCGCCGGGGACGGGCACGGCGTCGGCCTTGATGCGCGCGAGGGCCTCGACGGCGGGGCCGGGGTCGCCGCCGGGCCACGTCTCGTCAGCGTGGCTCGGGCGCACGTCGGGCGCGAGGCCGACGTGCGCGAGCAGGGCGCGGCGGCGCGGCGAGGCAGAGGCGAGCACGAGCGGGACGCGGAGCGAGAGCACGGCGGACGGGGCGGGGGAGACGCAAGATCGCCCCCGAGCCGGTCCGGCCGGCGCTCAGGCGATGCGCGACCGCATCCGCGGCAGGAGGAACTCGGAGAACGCGGCGGCGAGGGAGAGCAGAAGCGCCCCGCCGAGCGCCCAGCGCCCGACCCAGTCGCCGTGGCGCATGTAGAACGTCGACGAGCGGTAGAGCGGGACGTCGGTCGGGACGAGGTTCTGCTCGAGCCAGCCCGACGTCTGCTCGATGCGGCCCGACGGCGAGACGACGGCCGAGAGGCCGCCGGCCGAGACGACGACGACCGAGCGGCGCGTCTCGATCGCGCGCAGGCGCGTCGCGTGGAGATGCTGGTACGGCCCGCTGGACTCGCCCCAGCGGTCGCTCCGCGCGAGGACGACGAACATATCGGCGCCGTCGAGGGCGAAGCGGCGGGCGTGGTCGCCGAAGAGGGACTCGAAGCCGAGCAGGGCCGCGACGCGCGCGCCGCCGACGGGCAGCAGGTGGCGCTCGGTCCCGGCCTGGGCCGGTGCGTCCGCCACGGGCATGCGCCGCATCTGGTCGTACCGCTCGATCTCGCCGTTCGGGGCGACGCGGAGCGCGGCCGTCCGGATGGGGCGGTCCTCGTCGGCCGTGGCGCCGTCTGCGAGCGGCGCGAGCGTCGTCGAGCCCGTGATGAGGGCGACGCCGCGAAGGCGGCACCACTCGCTCAGGCGCGAGAGCGTCGCGGTCTCGCGGGCGTCCGAGCCCATCCACGGCAGCGAGCCCTGCGGCCAGATCAGCAGGCCGACCGGCGTGGCGCCGCGCCCGGGCTGCGAGACCCGGGTGAGCTCGGGTGTCACCGACGAGTCGGCCGGGGTCCAGTGGCTCAGGAGGCGATCGGACAGGTTGGCGAGCAGGTCCACGCGGCCGGCGGCCTCGGCCGTCCAGCGCTGCGGCGCGAGGCCGGGCTGGACGATGCCGACGCGGGCATATCCGACGGGCGTCTCCTGACCCGACGCGGCGGCGCCGTAGGCGGCGGGCAGCGCGATCAGCACGGCGACGAGCGCGACGGCGATGCCGCTGTCGCCGATCGAGGTGGCCCATGCGACGTCGCGCCGGAGCGTGTCGATTGCGCCAGCGCCGCGCTTCGCTTCGGCCTTGATGAGCGGCAGCGTCGAGAAGGCGGCCACGTTGAGGAGCAGCACCCAGAGCGAGAGCAGCAGCACGCCGCCGACGTCCGCCATCTGCGCGAACGCGACGCCCTCGACCTGCGTGTGGCCGAGCAGCAGCCACGGCACGCCCGTCGGCAGTGACACGAGCGCGTACTCCGTCGTGAGCACGCCGAGCACGAACGCGGACAGTCCGATGATGAGACCGAAGCGGCGCCGGACGATCCCCGAGAGCGTTGCCGCGGCGACGAACGGCAGCGGGAGCAGGAGCAGCCCGAGCCCGCCCGTGAGGGCCACGCCGGCGTCGCCGTTCAGGAGTACCCAGAAGCCGCTCGACACCGACAGGGCGAGCATCAGCGCGTAGGTCTCGCGCGCGCAGACGCGCCACGACGCGTGCTCGCTCCACCGCACCAGCAGGGGCACGAGGCCGATCCACGCGAGTGGGTAGAACCCGACCGGCGGCAGGCTCAGCGAGAGCCCGAGGACACCGGCGAACGCCCATCCGAACGAGCGGAGCGGGCGCGTGAGCGGCGGCCTGCCTGCGGTCGCAGGCGTCGTCTTGGCGCGAGGAAGCGGCATGACCAGAGGGAGCGGGGAACCGGGTATCGGCTGTCTGGTGGAGGGGTTAAGGGCGTCCATGCGCACAGCGCCGCGCGTCCGGAGCCGGCTATCTTGCGCGCTACTCCCACCCGATCCGCGCGCGTGCCCGTTCTGACAGTCTGCAATCACAAGGGCGGCACTGGAAAGACGACCTCGTCTGTCCACCTCGCCGCCGCCCTTGGCCACAGCGGCCGCCGCGTCCTCGTCGTCGACCTCGACCCGCAGGGCTTCCTCACGCGCACGCTCGGGCTCAGCGAGCCGCCCCCCGAGGCGTCGTCGCTCGCGCTGCTCGACGCGACGGCGGACCTGCGCCAGATCCCGGTCCAGCACGCGAGCGGCTTCGACGTCGTCGGCTCGTCGATGGCCCTCACGCGCTCGCTGCGCCTGCTGACCAAGCCGACCGACGTGCTCTGGCTGCGCGAGACGCTGGGCGCCGGCCACGACTACGACGACATCCTGCTGGACACCGCCGCCGCGCTCTCGGTCTACACCATGAACGCGCTCGTCGCGGCGGACCTCGTCGTGATCCCGGTCACGCCCGAGTACCAACCGGTCGTCGGGGCCGAGCAGACGTGGCAGACGTGCGGCCTCGTCCGCTCCAAGCTCAACCCGCGCCTGCGCGAGCCGCGCTTCCTCCTGACGCAGGTCGACGCGCGCCTCTCGCGCCACGAGCGCTACGCGACCTACATGCGCGGGAAGTACGGCGCAGCCGTGCTCCCGACCGCCATCCGGACGTCGTCGTCGCTCGCCTCGACCGCGCACGACGGGCGGACCGTGTTCGACGTCAACCCGACCATCCGCGGCGCGGTCGACTACGCCGCGGCGGCGCTCGACGTGCTGGCCGTGTTCGAGACGACGTCCACGGCGCGCCCGAACGCCGACCTCGCCCCGCCCGACCCGACGCCGGCCGAGACGGACGCGCTCAGCGCCACACCCACACCGTCCGGGTGGACAACCCTGGACCAGCTGTGATGCGCCGAACGACAACCCGACTGGCGCTCCTGCTCGGCGCGCTCGCGCTCGCCGGGTGCGGCTTGGGACCCCGCTTGGGAACCCGCTGCGTGTTTCCGGGCATGGAGACGCGCTCGCCCGGCCCGCTCACGCGCGCCGAGCGGACCGGCTTCCGCGAGACGTCCACCTACGCCGACGTCCTCACCTTCCTCGACGCGCTCCCGCCGGACCCGCGCCGCCACCGCACGACCTTCGGCACGACCGGCGAGGGCCGGGCGCTGCCGCTCGTCGTGTGGGGCGCGCCGGACGCGACGCCCGAGGCCATCCGGGCGACGGGCAAGACGCGCGTGCTCCTCTTCGCCAACATCCACGCCGGCGAGGTGGATGGAAAAGAGGCCATGCTGATCCTGCTCCGCGACCTCGCGGCCGGCCGCCACGCCGCGTGGGCCGACAGCCTCGTGCTCATGATCGCCCCGATCTACAACGCCGACGGCAACGAGCGCGTCGCGGTCGACAACCGGCCGCTCCAGAACGGGCCCGTCGCGGGCATGGGGCAGCGGCCGAACGCCGCCGGCCTCGACCTCAACCGCGACTTCGCCAAGATGCGCGCCCCCGAAACCCGCGCGCTCACCGGCCTCATCCGGGCGACGGACCCGCACGTCGTCGTGGACCTGCACACGACGGACGGGACGCCGATGGCCTACGGCCTGACGTACGCTCCGCCGCTCAACCCGGGCACGCCGGCCCCGATATCGGCCGACCTGTTCGACCGCTGGCTGCCGCAGATCTCCGCCCGCCTCGCCGCCTCGGGCGGTCCGTTCGCGTACCACTACGGCAACGTCCCCGGCGCGTTCGGCGAGGAGGCCGACGCCCCGCGCGGCTGGTACTCGTACAGCGGCCAGATCCGCTACTCGGCCAACTACGTCGGGCTGCGCGGGCGCTACGGCATCCTCTCGGAGTCGTACAGCTACGACCCGTTCGAGACGCGCGTCCGCTCGAGCCGGCGCTTCGCCGAGGAGGTCGTCGAGCAGACGTACCGCGAGGCGACGCACGTCCGCGAGGCGACCGAGGCGGCGGACCGTCTGACGATCACCGGGCAGGACGTCGCCGTCCGCTCGGCGTTCGAGGCGCTGCCGGCGCCGGTCGAGGTGCTGCTCGGGCGCGTCGACACGCTCGCCAACCCGGTCTCGGGTGCGCCCATGCTGCGCAACACGGGCGAGATCATCCGGGAGACGATGCCGGTCTACAACCGCTTCCGGGCGTCCGAGACGACGCGCGCGCCGCAGACGTACGTCGTCGTCTTCGGACCGTGGCAGGAGAGCGTCCGCGAACTGCTCGACCTGCACGGTGTGCCGTACACGCTCGGGTTCGTGTGGGGCACGGCCCGCGAGGGCTTCCGCGTTGACAGCGTCCGGACGTCGCCGCGCCCGAGCGCGAACGCGCCCGGGGTGGAGGCGTTCGGAAGGTGGGTGCCGGTCCCGGCCGAAGCCGGAGATCCGCCGCGCCTCGCCGCCTCGCTCCTCGTCCCGACGTCCGGCCCGCTCGGCCGCCTCGCCGTCCTGCTCCTCGACCCGCGCTCCGACGACGGCGTCGTCGCGTGGGGCCTCGTCCCGCCCGACGCCCTCCACGCGGGCGACCTCGCGCCGATCCAGCGCCTCCCCTGATGACCCGCCTCCTGCTCGCCCTTCCCCTCCTCACGTTCGCTGGCTGCCAGCCCGGCACCGCGCCTCCGGCCGCCGCCGCGGGTGCGTCCGACATCATCGAGGTCGCCGACGCAGCGACGCTCGTCGAGACCGTCGCCGCGCTGGACAAGCAGGTCGTCGTGCTCAACTTCTGGGCGACGTGGTGCGGCCCGTGCGTCGCCGAGTTTCCCGAGCTCGTCCGCTTCGACGCCGAGCACGCCGCGGACGGCGTCGAGGTCCGCTTCGTCTCGATCGACACGCCGACCGACCTCCCGGCCGTCCGCGCCTTCCTCGACGAGCACGGCGTCTCGGAGCCGTCGTTCCTCTACACCGGCCAGGACGACGTCACGACGGCGCTCTCGATGGGCGTCGGCGGGGCCATCCCGGTCACGATGGTCCTCGACGGGACCGGCATCGTCAAGGACGTCACCGTCGGCACGATCCGCTACGACGACCTCGCGGCCAAGGTCGCGGCCGTCCGCGCCGGCGAGACGCCTTCCTAGCGCGGCGGCATTCTGAGCGCCGGGCACAGTATGCTGAGCCCCGGAGCCCGCCCCGGACCTCGATCCGTGGGATGCCCCGGTCCGGAGGGTCATCCCACATTCCGTATCCCGCATCCCGATTATGATCGATACACCCGACGCTCTCGACGCCCTCGTCGACCGCTGCCTCGCCGCCGAGGTGGTCATGCTCGACACCGAGTTCGTCTGGGAGCGGACGTTCGTGCCGGCCCTCGGCGTCGTCCAGGTCGGGCTCGGGCCCGACGACGTCCACGTCATCGACGCCGCCGCGCTCGACCTCGCGCCGCTCGGGCGCGTCCTCGACGACCCCGGCACGCAGGTCGTGCTGCACGACGCGACGCAGGACCTCCAGATCCTCGCCCGCGCGACGGGCGCCCGACCGCGCAACGTGTTCGACACGCAGCGCGTCGCCGGCCTCGTCGGCCTCTCGGGCTCGTCGTCGCTCCAGGACCTCGTCGAGTGGGCGACGGGCATCCACCTCGAGAACGGGGAGACGCGGACGGACTGGCTGCGGCGGCCGCTGAGCGACAAGCAGGTCGAGTACGCCCTCGACGACGTCCGCTACATGCCGGCCGTGCGCGACAAGCTGCTCGCCGAGGCCGCGGCGCGCGGGCGGATGGACTGGATCGCCGAGGAGATGGCGCGCTACGAAGATGCGGCGCTGTTCGAGCCGGCCGACGAGATGGACGCCGTGAACCGGCTCAAGATCGCGGGCATCGGGCGCCTCTCCGGCCGGGCGCGGTCCGTGCTGCGGCACCTCGCGGCGTGGCGCGAGCGCGAGGCGCGCGACCTCGACCGCACGCGCCGCATGGTGCTGCCCGACGAGGGCATCCTCGACCTCGCCGTCCGCGCCCCGACAAGCGACGACGACCTCGCTCGGACGCCGCTGACGGACAAGCAGCGCGCGCGCTTCGGCGCGGGCATCCTCGCTGCCGTTCAGGCCGGCCTCGACGCCGAGCCCGAGGCGACGGAGCGGCGCGGTCGGCCCGGACCCGAGGACGAGCGCGACGCGGCGCGTCTGCTCGTCGCACAGGCGTTCCTCGCCGGCCGCTGCGCGTCCGAGGGCGTCGACCCGTCGCTCGTCGCGCCCAAGGCCGTCCTGAAGGATTTGGTCGACGGCGGAGCCGAGGCTGTCGCCGAGGCGCTGACGGGCTGGCGCGCGGCCTTCGTCGGAGACGATCTCGCCAGCCTGCTCCGCGGCGACCTCGCCCTGCGCCTCGACGGTCCCGACGGATGGCCGGCGGCCTGAGGAACGGCGCCGGTGCCTGGCGGTAGCTTGGCCGACCCGCATCACGCCCCCGAATGTCAGACCTCTCGGACCGCATCGACACGCTCGGCCGCTACCTCGACCTCGACGCCCGCCGCCGCACGCTCGCCGAGCTCGAGACGCAGCGCCTCGCGCCCGACTACTGGGACGACCCCGCCGCCGCCCGCGTCACCGAGCAGGCCGTCGCGTCCGAGACCGAGTGGATCGAGTCCTTCGACCGGCTCGCGCAGCGCCGCGACGACATCGCGACGTACCGCGAGATGGAGGCCGAGTCCGGCGAGAGCCTGTCGGCTGAGATCGCGGCCGAGGAGGCCGCGCTCGTGAAAGAGCTCGACGCGCTCGAGCTCCGCGGCATGCTCGCCGGGCCCGACGATGAGCGCACGGCGATCATCACCGTCAACTCGGGCGCGGGCGGGACCGAGAGCCAGGACTGGGCCGAGATGCTGCTCCGGATGTACACGCGCTATGCCGAGCAGCACGGCTACGACCCGACGCTGCTCGAGTACCAGGAGGGCGAGCAGGCCGGCATCAAGAGCGCGAGCCTGCGCGTCGACGGGCGCTTCGCGTACGGCTACCTCCGCGCCGAGAGCGGCGTCCACCGCCTCGTCCGGATGTCGCCCTACGACGCCTCGGGCCGCCGCCACACGAGCTTCGCGTCCGTGTTCGTGTACCCCGAGATCGACGACACGATCGAGGTCGACGTCAACCCCGCCGACCTCGAGCTGCAGACGTTCCGCTCGGGCGGCAAGGGCGGCCAGAACGTGAACAAGGTCGAGACGGGCGCGCGCTACATCTGGACGGGCACGCTCTCGAACGGCGAGGCCGCGCGCGTCGTCGCGGAGAGCACCGAGCAGCGGAGCCAGCTCCAGAACCGCGAGCGCTCGATGCAGATGCTCAAAAGCCGCATCTACGCCCTCGAGCAGGCCATCCGCGAGGCGTTCAAGGACGCCGAGGAGGCGGGCAAGAAAAAGATTGAGTGGGGCTCGCAGATCCGCTCCTACGTCTTCCAGCCGTACACGCTCGTCAACGACCACCGCACCGAGGTCAAGATCACGGACGTGCAGAGCGTCATGGACGGCGACCTGGACGTGCTCATCAAGGCGTACCTCTTGCAGGAGACCGGCCGGGGCGGTGAGGCGGACGCTTGACTCCGGAGCGGGCAGCGCGCGATGTTTCGGCCGCACCCGTCCCGACCCCGATGCACCGCGTTGCCTTCTCGCTCCTTCTGCTCGCCGGCTGCGACACGGCCCCCGCAGGCCCGACGGCTGCCCAACTCGCCTACCAGGACGCATCGCGGGCAGCCGTCGTCGCTGTCGAGGCGGCCATCGGCGAGGCCCGCGCGGACGGCGTCGCGTCCTGCCGCGCGCTCCCGCTCGGCGCGAATAACGCGGGCGCCCCGGCCTTCTTACGCGTCTACTCGACCACCGATGGCGACCCGGCGCGCGTGCTCGCCCTCGCCGCCCGCGTCGCCGAGATCGACCGCCAGGCCATCGCGGCCGGCGTGCTCG
>JBBSUZ010000084.1:0-10454 GCA_038233965.1 Rhodothermales bacterium
CCCCGCCCCCCCCCCCCCCCGCGCCCCGGCGTCGCACCCCCCCCCGCCGGGGCGCGGTTCGTTGGGGGATGGGGGATGGGGGAGTTGACCGAGACGTCCCCGTTTGTTCCGACCCCGCGCCCCGTAGAGACGCCCCGCCGGGGCGTCTTCGATCCGGATGTCCCGACGTCCCCATCCCGCCCGTCATCCGCCCGCCGCCCGGACGTCCGTTCCCCGTCAGGCGAGCGTTAGTCCGTCGCCGCGGAAGGCGCCAGGCAGCAGGTCGGGCACCGTCATCACGATCGGGTCCGCGTCGCCATTCCAGAGCACGACGGTCGCGTTCGGCGCGAGGTCCGAGATGAGCTGGCGGCACGCGCCGCAGGGCGACCCGCCGGCCGCCTTCGTGCAGCCGACGTAGAGGCGCACGACGGGCCCGAAGCCGGCCGCCTGCATCGCGAGCAGCGCGGAGCGCTCGCCGCAGAGGCCGCGCGTCCAGTCGGCCGCGAACTCGACGTTGGCGCCGCGCATGGCGCGCCCGTCGGCATCCACGGCGACGGCGCCGACGGGGAAATCCGAGGCCGGGACGACGGCCGAGCGGGCGGCGTCGAGCGCGGCCGCGAGGCCGGCCGCGTCGTCCGCAGGAGCGGGGACGGCGAGCGAGACCGGCCCGGCGTCGGCCGGCATTGCGGCTCCGTCGGCGACGGCGGTGTCGGGCGCCGTGAGCGACCACGGTCCGCCGGTGGCATCGGCGAGAAAGGCGAGGTCCGAGGGCGTCAGCGGGCGCGTGTGCGCCACGGCGACGGGCGTCCCGCCGGCGACGGCCCCGAGCACGACGGCGCCGACGAGGGCCGGGATGGTCGTCGGGAAGGCGCTGCTCTCGACGCGCGGGGCCGCGGCCCAGCGGCCATCGGCGAGACGGATGGCCGCGCCGGTCGGGCGACCCGAGTAGGGCGCGACGGCGCGACGGGCCGCCTCGGCGGCGTGGGCGCGGAGCGCGTCGGTGTCAGACATTCAGCGTGTACCTTGGAGAGCAACGCCGGCGTGGCGGAATAGGTTATACGCAGCGGACTTAAAATCCGCGGGGGTTCGCCCCGTACGGGTTCGAGTCCCGTCGCCGGTACCGACCAAACTACGGCCCGAGGCCGCGACCCGCCTCAGCCGCGGACCCCCGCGCGGCGCGGCGCGGGCGCCACAGGGCGCGCCGGCGCAGCGCTCGGCGGCTCCGCGACCTCGAGCGCATCCTGGACGACGTGGACGTTGCGGTAGCCCCACGCGGCGGCCTGTGCCGCCGCGGCCGGGGCGTCCGGCCCGATGAGCACGACCGGCGTCCCGACGTCGGCGGGCAGCACGTTGGCGGCGAAGCGCGGGAACGGGCAGACGAGCGCGTAGCGGACCGCGCCCTCGGCGTCGCGCGTCGTGGCGTCGCGGAGGTCGATCAGGGCGGCGCCGTGGCGGACGAGCCGCTGGACGTCGATCGCGTCCGTCCCGACGACGTCCACGGGCACGGACGGCGCGCCGTCGAACTCGCTCTCGAGGAGGACGGGCGCGGCGAGGGCGAAGAGGTCGTCGGCCTGGCGGGGTGCGGCGAGGCCGCGCAGGACGCCCTCGCGGTCGATGACGACTGCGAGTGGGACGCCGGTGTAGCCGAACGCGGCAGCCGCGCGCTCGGTGTCGCGGGCCGTCCGGAACGGACTCTCTGGCGGCTCCCCGTCCGTGGCGACGCCGATCACGAGCGCGCCCTCGGCCTGGAGGTCGGCGGTCGCGGCGGCGAGCGCGGCCCACGCGGCGAGCGAGTCCGCCGGGGCGAACTGCACCACGACCTGCTGGCCGCGGAGGTCGGCGAGGCGAAGCGGGCCCGCCATCGTCTGCACCGCGACGTCGGGCGCGGGGCCGCCGATGGGCGGTGCGGACGGCGCGCAGGCGCCGAGTGAGAGGCTGAGGAGGACGGTGGCGGCGAAAAGGCGGGGCGACATCGAGGGGCTAGACGAGCGCGGGTGTCCGCGCAGAGCGACCGTCAGGGGCGGGAGTGGGCGTCGAGAGCGGCGCGGAGCGACGCGGCGCGGACGCGGCCGTGCGTGGCCGAGAAAACGGCCGTCCCGGCATCGACGAGGATGGCCTGCGGCGACTCGTGGCGCACGTCGAGCACGTCGGCGAGGTGTGCCGAGACGTCGCGGGCGCGCTGCACGACGACGGTGTAGCACGGCGGTGCGTCGGGGGCGGCCTCGAACGCGTCGATCTCGATGGACGCCCCGGCCGAGACCGGGCACGTCGTCGAGTGCTTGAACAGGAGGACGGGCTGATGCTGCGAGTCCGCGAGCATCGCCTCGGCGTCTGAGAGCGACGCGAGCCGGTGGGCCATAACAGGGGTGGGGGACGAGGCCGTTACCTTCATCCGACGCCCGCTCCGCCCACTTGCGAAGCCGCCGTCGCACGACCTGTTCGGAAGCTAAACCGAGGCACCGTCGATCCCGTCTCCGCCCGCAAAAAAACCGGCTCTTCATGAAGTCCCTGACTAACGCTCGCGAGTTCGTCCGCGCTGCCGATCCCGTCGCCTCGTCCGATCCGGACGCCGGAGCCGCCGACGTCCGCTGGAATCTGACGGATCTCTACGCCTCCGAGGCCGCCCTCGACGCCGACCTCGTGCAGGCGACGGCCGACGCAGACGCGCTCGCAGCCGAGCACCGCGGCACCATCGCCGCGCTGGCGGACGAACCCGATACGGCGGCCGGCGCCGCTCGCGCCGCCGCACTCTACGACGCCATCGGCGAGATCCACGACCGCGCCGGGCGTGCCGCGACGTACGCCTTCCTCGCGTGGAGCACGGCCACGGACGCCGCCGCGCGCGGCGCCCTCCTGCAGCGGGTCCGCGAGGCGACGACGAGGATCGGGCAGGCGCTCGTCTTCGCCGGCGTCGAGTGGGCCGGGCTGGACGAGGCGACGGCCGGCGCGCTCACGGCCGAGCCTGCGCTCGCCCACCACCGCCACCACCTCGAGGTCGCGACAAAGGCGAGGCGGCACGTCTTGACGGAGCCCGAGGAGCAGATCCTCGCTGAGAAGGACGTCACCGGCGCGTCCGCGTGGAACCGGTTCTTCGACGAGACGCTCGGGGCCGCCCGCTTCGACGTGCGCGGCGAGGCGCTCCCGCTAGCCGTCGCCACGGCCAAACTGCACGAGCCCGACCGCGCGCTCCGCATGGACGCCGCCGCGGCCGTCACGGACGGCCTCGAAACGCTCGAGCACCCGCTCGCCTTCGTCTTCAACACCGTCCTCGCGGACAAGGCCTCGACCGACCGCCTCCGCGGCTACGACGCGTGGGACGCCGACCGCCACGAAGCAAACGAGACCGACGCCGAGCAGGTCGACGCGCTCGTCGCCGCCGTCACGGGTCGCTACGATCTCGCGCAGCGCTTCTACCGCCTCAAGGGCCGCCTGCTCGGGCTCGATGGGCAGGACGGCCGCCCGGCGATGACCGACTTCGACCGCTACGCGCCGCTCGGCGAGGCCGCCCGGCACGTCCCGTGGGACGAGGCGCGGGCGACGGTCTCGGCCGCCTACCGCGCCTTCCTTCCCGAGTTCGGCGACGTCGTGGACCGCTTCTTCGACGGCGGCTGGATCGACGCCCCGGCCGTGCCGGGCAAGCGCGGCGGCGCGTTCAGCCACGGGGCCGTCCCGAGCGCGCACCCGTACATCCTGCTCAACTACACCGGCCGCCTGCGCGACGTGCAGACGCTCGCGCACGAGCTCGGCCACGGCATCCACCAGTATCTGGCCCGCGAGCAGGGCGTCTTCCACGCCGACACGCCGCTCACGACGGCCGAGACGGCGTCCGTCTTCGGCGAGATGCTGACGTTCCAGCACGTCGTGGCGTCGATCGAGGACCCGGCCGAGCGCCTCGCGCTCCTCATCGAGAAGATCGACGACTCGATGGCGACGGTCTTCCGGCAGGTCACGATGAACCGCTTCGAGGCGCGCATCCACGCCCACCGCCGCGACACGGGCGAACTGACGCCGGACGACTTCGGGCGGCACTGGATGGAGACGCAGGCCGCGATGTACGGCGACTCGGTCGAGCTCTCGGAGGGCTACCGCCGCTGGTGGAGCTACATCCCGCACTTCGTCCACACGCCGGGCTACGTCTACGCGTACGCCTTCGGCGAGCTGCTCGTGCTCGCGCTCTACTCGCGGTACACGGCCGAGGGCCCGGCCTTCGCGGCCCGGTACCGCGACCTGCTCGCGGCCGGCGGCTCAGACTGGCCGGACGCGCTCGTCGCCACACTCGGCGTGGACCTCCGCGACCCGTCCTTCTGGGACGGCGGCCTCGACGCCATCGCCGCGCTCGTAGATGAGGCCGAGGCACTCGCGGCAGATCTGGAGCCGGCCTCCTGACGCACCGAACCGCAGGCGCTGCGCGCCGTTGGAGGCGCTCACCCACCGCACGACCGATGTCCGACCCGCGCAACGTCGCCCACGACAAGAAGGTGATGGAGGAGAAGAAGCACCACGGCGAGGACCCGGCCGAGGGCATGGCCGAGACGCCGCAGCCGGGTAAGAAGCCGGCGCAGATCCACGAGGAAGAGGCGCCGGCCGAGGACGACGACGAGGGCTGAGTGCCCGCTTCGCTCCGCAACGCCCCCGCTCGGCCACGCCGGGCGGGGGCGTTCTGCATCCGCCACCGAGGTCGTCCGCGTGGCGATCATGGCCAGGTCACCCCTCCACCGTTCCGCATGACGATTCGCCTGATGTGTCTCGTCGCGCTCGCATCCGCGTCCGTCTCGGCGCAGACGCCGGACTCAGTCGCGGTGCGTCCGCATTTGCGCAACATCTTCGGCGGCGTCGAGGGACGTCAGTCGCTCCCGGCCCGCTCCGTCTTCGCCGGTAACGTCGTCGCGATGACGGCGCTGACGGCCGGGCGCGGGCTCGTCGAGGGCATTCCGGCGCGACGGCTGCCGGGCGTCGCGCTCGGCGGAGCCGTCGCAGGGGCGGGGTTCTACGGCGCGAAGCGGCTCGTCGGGGAGCGCCATCCCGTCGCCGGGTTCGCCCTCGCGTACGCCTCGGCGTCCATGGCCGAGAACGTCGCGGAGGGCGGGCACGCGCTGTCGCATGTCAGGGTCGGGCTGGGGCCGATCGACGTCCGCATCGCAACGCCGTTCGCGAGCGAGCGGCTGGACGGTGAGCGTGCCGGGCCAGGGCTCGGCATCGAGCTCGAGCCGCTGAGCGTGGCCGCAGGGGTCGTGCTGCCGCTGCGCGGTTTCCGGCCGAGCGCGTGCGGCGCCGGCCTGTGCTACCGCCGCGACACGCCCGAGCGCATCGTCCGCAACGGCCGCCCGTTCCGCCGCCTCGGACGAACGGTGGGGCGCGTCGTCCGGCTGTGGACGCCGTTCCTGCCGCGCAGCGAGGCGCACGAGGGCGTCCACGTCGTGCAAGCACTTCAACTCGCCGCCGTGACGCCCGGCGGCACGCTCCGTGCTCTCGCCGGGCGGACGACGGACGCCGACGTCGCCCTCGACGTCCGTACGGACTGGTTCAGCCCGCTCGCGGCCGCAGCCATCTTTTCGCTCGCGCCCTACGAGCGCGTCTGGACCGAGCGCGAGGCGTTCACGCTCGCCGGCGCGGACGCGGCGCCCGTCCCGCCGCGCGTCAGCCCGTGAGGAGGACCTTGCCGATTCGTCCGGGAGTCGTCGCAGCCTGAACCGCCTCTGCGACGTCCGCGAGGTCAAACGTCGCGTCGACGGGCAGGTCGAACACGCCGGCGGCGGCGTCCCGGGCGAGCGCCTCAAGGATCGGGTGGGAGACGGCGCGAGGCGTCTTGCGGAACCACTGTGTGCGCCACACGCCGCGAACCGTCACGCCTCGGTAAAGCAGGGCGGCCGGCGAGACGGCGAGCGGCGCCTTGCTCAGCGCGCCGTAGACGACGTGCGTCCCGCCGTCCCCGAGTGCGCCGAGCGCGAGCGTCCCGGCGTCGCCCGCGACGGCGTCGAAGACGGCCGCTGCGCCAGCCTCGCCCGTCGCCTCGCGCAGCTCGTCGCGTGCCTCGGGCGTGTCCGCGTCGGCCACGACGACGGTCATGCCGAGCGCGCGCAGGGCGTGGGCATAGGTGGGCGAGCGGATGATCGCGACCGGGTGCAGTCCGCGCCGCACGGCCATCTGGGCGACGATCCGCGAGACGGTCGAGCCGCCTGCGGTCAGAATCACGGCGTCGCCGTCCGTCAGGCCCGGCGCGGCGTCGAGCAGGAGATGAGCGGTAAGCGGGTTGACAAACAGCTGGGCTGCGGCGTCGTCCGACAGGTCGTCCGGGACGGCGAGCGCGTCTTCGGCCGCCACCACGACGGCCTCCTGCCACGTCGGCGCATCGCCGAGCTTGACGACCCGCTGGCCGGCGGCGATCTCCGTTACGCCTGCCCCGACGGCGTCGACGGTGCCCATTCCCTCATTGCCGCCCGTCGCCGGCAGGTCGCGGAGGAGCCCGTACGTCCCGGCGACGGCGGATAGGTCAGCCGGGTTGATTGGTCGGTGCGTGAGCCGGATGCGGACCTCGCCCGGACCCGGCTCTGGCGTCGGGACGTCATCTAGTTGGAGGACGTCCGCGGGCGGGCCGTGGCGGTGAAAGCGGAGCGCGCGCATCGTATCTGTTCGGATCGGCTGACCTGGCTCAAGAAGACCTTCGCTGTGCCCGCACAACCAGACATATGTCTGATTGAATCTAAAAGATATCGTATATTGAAATGCTAATATATACGCCTATCGAGTGCGGTTGCGTCCAGCGGTTCCTGGAACTGGGCGCGGCTGGCCGGTGATGAAAAACTCATCTACAAGTACACTGCTCGCTAGTGCCCCGCCTGTGTCTTTCTCGACGCGCCCAACGGCCGACTGACCGACAGCGAGCGTAGTCCGCGTGACGTCCTGGAAAAAGTCCCCGGCTGGAGTCACGATTCGGAAGACGACTTGATAGCTCGGGACGACGGCCGTACCCGTATTCCGGACGCGGTAATCCACCACGACGACGGTCGAGTCGCCACGTGACGTGCTGATGCGTCGGTTGAAGAAATTGGTGACCTCAGCCGTGATCTCCATCGCTGGCGTCCCACCCGTATTAGGATCAGTCGAGGGCTTCAGAAAGACCGTCGCCTGAGCCGTTCGCGCGTCGCGAACAGCCACGGACGCCGTATTGGGCGAGTACCCCGTCCGATTGGCCGAAATCGTATAGCTTCCGACGAGTGCGTCCGGGATGGTGAAGTTCCCATTCGAGTTGGTGACGGTTGCGTCCGTTGCAGGCGTCGTCGTGATGCCGGCACCCGCAATAGGAGCGCCTGTCGTAAAGTCGACGACGGTACCCTGGATGGTGCCGAACTGGTCGGGGAGCAGCGTGCCATCCTTGCAGCCCGTGAGAGCACACAGAAGGAGAATGGCGGCGAGGCGGCGTCGGAGCATGTCGAAGTGCAAATGGAAGCGAAAAAGATACGACAGCCCTCCTACTGGACCGTTTCGTCGAGGCGTGTCTCGCTGATCGCATCATCCCCGCGCCGGACGACGAGGCGCGCCTTGAACCGGTCGCCTGTGACGGCGCTCACTCGGACTGTCGAGAGGGTATCCGTCCGATCCGCGGCCGATTCGAACTCGCCTCCCTGTGCGCTCTGGGAGCGACCCGCCGTACCCTCACGCACGACCTCAAGGCGGTATGTCAGCGCCTCGCTCGAGGCCCCATCAAAAAGGGCACGGACAACCGTCGTCGAGCCGCGCTCGATTTCGATCCGGGCCTCGCCGCTCGTCGTGTTGCGGAAGGCGGAATCCGTAGAGGCGCACCCAAATGCCGCAGCGACTGTAAAGAGAGGAAGGAAGACGTTCATGCGGGTGTGCGGCTAGAACCGCTCGACGAGAACCTGAAGTCCATTTCCCTGCTGGTCGATGTTGACAGGCTGCAAACCCGGTGCTACGATCTGAGTCGCCACGTTGGCGTCGCCGATCTGATTGACCGTGTGGGCCGGGTTCGTCCCGACCATCAGCAACCCGTACACGTTGTCGCTGCCAATCTGGTTGACGGCAAGGTCGTTGGCGTCGCCGTAGATCGCCGCGTCGTAGATGTTGCGGTCGCCATCTTGGACGAGACGGGTCTGGTTGTCGTAACCGGTCTGGGACAGAATGGCCCTGTTATCGAACCCTGTCTGCTCCACGTCGAGCGTGTTCCCCGATCCGCTCTGTGCGAGGATGACGGCGTTTGCACCGGACGCGATGTTCGGGAAGGCGGCCGAGACATCTGCTCCGGATCGAAGCGAAGCGGGTGGGAGAGGGTCCCCTGTTGGCGTGAGCAGTTCTGCGGTCGCCTGCTGGACGAAGGCGGTGCCGGATTGCGCGCTCGCGGGTGCGGCTAGCACGATGAGGAGGACGAGAGCAGGGGCGAGTCGCATGGGAATCGGGGCGGAGAACACTGCACGTGAACGTACGAGAGGACCGAATGGGTCCGCAGTGGGGCGCTCATCTGGCCGGCACACAATGGAGCGCATGAACAGCGAGTGCCGGAGGCAATGGAGATGCAGGTGTGGCATCAAGGCGCGGAAGCTAACCGGCGACTTCCCGCCTGACGGTCAGAAGCCGCCCGGCGGCTGACCGCCCGGCGACTTCCGTGGCTGGCCCGAAGGCCAGCGTCTTACTGATCCTGCGTAACCATGGCGAAGTTCGTGTCGCCGCTCTGGTTGATCGACGCAGTGTCTCCGTCCGACCGCTGCGTGATCATCGCATCACTGTTCGTCGAGATTCCAGTCCCGAAAACGGATAACGAACCTCCGAGAAGAGCAGAGGCATTGATGCCACCCTGGCTGATTGCAGCCCTGTTGCCCTCCGTCTCGTTGATCTGGAGAATCGTGGCGTGGTTGTCGGTCGCTGTGCCACCGGCACCCTGGAAAACGTATCCAGTGCTTGGAGATGCCTGTGAGGAGCCGGACTGGTCGACCGTTGCCGTGTTGTGAGTGGCCGAGGAAGCCACGTCAGCGCCGAAGATGCCCATACCTTGGTAAATGATCACCTGGCCGGATTCGCCGCCACTCTGCTCGATTGACGCCGTGTTGTTCAGCGACGTAGAAGTGCCCTGAGCGCCCTGTGCGGCAACAGCGGTGTTCTGCGTGCCGATCTGGGAGATCGTGATCTCGTCGCCGGTGGAGCTCCCATCTGCCCCCTGATAGGCATTGACCTGGCCCCTGTTGCCGCGCTGCTCGACCGACGCCTCGGCGTCACTCGCGGAGCCTGAAGTGAAGCCCTGCCCGACCAACGCTTTGTTGGAGGCGTTGGTCTGGTCAATCGTCACCACAGAGGGCGGGAGGGAAGGAAAGAAGACGAGCGCGGCACCGGAGTGGTGCCGCGCTCGAGCGCAGTCTGGTCCTGCGCGACTGCCTAGTTCTGGACGACCGACGCCGTGTTGGTGTCGCCGCTCTGGTTGATCCGCGCTGTGTTGCCATCCGACATCTGGCTGATCGTCGCGTTGCTGTTGGTCGAGATGCCGGTCGCGATCTCGGCTTCGCCCTGGTTGATGTAACCCTCGTTGTTGTCACCCAGCTGCGTCAGCATCGCCGTGTTACCCGTGGCGAGTGCGTCGCCGAAGGTGCTGTTGTTGTTGTTAAAGTCGCTCGTGAAGCCCTGGTAGATCCGACCGGTGTTTCCATCGCCAGTCTGTTGGATCGTGCCGACGTTGTCAGTTGCCACGTTGCCGCTCCCGACGCCAAAAGACCCGCCTTGTGCGACGGTCGCCGAGTTGCCGGTGCCTGCGTTCTGGGTGACGGTGGCTTCGTTGTCGGACGAGTTGTTGAAGAAGCCGAAGCCCTGGTAGATGTTGACGCGGCTCCCGTCGCCGACCTGGTCGATCGTACCCGTGTCGCCTGTCGACGTACCGAAGAACGCCTGCGAGACGAGCGCCGCGTTGAGCGTGCCGGCCTGCTCGACGTCGGCCGTGCTCCCGTCCGCGACGCCGCGAGCGGGGGTGTAGGTGCCGCCGTCGAGGACGCCCTGCTGGACGAACACCTCACCGAACGTGCCCGTCTGGAAGACTGTCGCTTCAGTGCCGTTGATGGCCTGTCCCTTGCTGGTGCCCTGGAAGATGAACGCGCCGTCCGAGGAGCTTCCCGGGAGGAAGAAAAACGACGACGTGCCGTCCGGGCCCGAGTTGTCGCTTCCGCTCTGGTTCACGGTCGCGGTCGAACCCACCGAGCCGAGGCCCTGCTCGACGACCGACTTCTGGCGGTCGCCCGCCTGCGAGACTGTGCCCGTGTTGTCGTCGCCGGCCTGCGTCAGCGTTGCCGTGCTGTTGTCGCCGTCGAAGTTGGTGATCGTGCTCGGGTTCTGGTAGACCGCCTGCGCGATCGTGCCGGTGTTACCGTCACCGCTCTGCGTGAGCGTCGCCTGGTTGTCGTCGCCGTTGGCGTTGACCGCCTGTGCGACCGTGCCGATGTTGTCGTCGCCGCTCTGGCTCACCGTCGTGGTGTTGTCGTTGC
>JBBSUZ010000085.1:0-10453 GCA_038233965.1 Rhodothermales bacterium
GTCCGAATCGGGGTGCTGCGCGTCGACGATCCCGACCTTGTGGTGGAGCAGGCCGAGCGTGCCCGAGGGGAAGGCGAAGGCGTCGGCGAAGGTGGCGAGCGGGGCGAAGACCGAGCCCGTCGTGCCGATGTCGCCGATGGCAGCGCGGACCTGCACACCGGCGTCGTAGCGCTCGCGCGCGGCGTCGACGTAGGCCGTCCGCGTGACGAGGTTGAGGTTGAGGGCGATCTCGAAGTCCGCCGTCTGGAGTGCCTCGACCACGACCGCCTCGACGGTCCCGAACGGGCCCTCGCCCTGCGGGCTGAACACGAGCCGGGTATACATGTCGCCGATCCAGAAGGTCGTCGGCGCGACGAGCGTCTTGCGGCGGTGGAAGCGCGACGTGGCGGGGTCGGGCGTGACGGTGGACGAGCCCCACATCTGCTCGAACTCGGCCGTGAACGCGCCCGCGAGCGCGCCGTCCTGAATCCAGACGACGTTCTGGAAGTTGCCCGTCGTGCCCGAGTCGGTCGGGTTCCACGAGCCCGTCATGGCCCACGCCCGCGTCGGGTCGGTCGAGCCGCGGTCGATGACGACGAACTTGTTGTGGTGGAGGCCGAACGAGCCGTCGTTCTGGCCGAAGCCGTCCGTGATGACCGGGATGCCGGCCGCGCGGATGCGGTCGCCCTCGGTCTGCGTCGTTGCGTCGTCGAGGATGAGGCGGACGCGCACGCCGCGCGCGCGGGCCGCGAGGAGGGCGTCGCCGATCTGCGACCCGACGCTGCCGGTGAGGCTGTACAGCGCGACGTCGATGGTCTCGGTCGCCGCGGCGAGGCGCGGCAGCAGGACGCCGATGAGCGACTCCGAGCGGGCGACGGGGCCCGTGGCGACGCTCGCGTCCACGGTCTTGTTGAACGTCACCTCGACGGTCTCGGTCGTGCCCGGCATGCTGCGCGTGCTCACCGGGTAGCCCGCGACGACGGCGGTGTCGGCCTGCGCGGCCGAGCGCAGCTCGAGGCGGTAGATCGTGGCGGCCGTCAGGCCGGCGATCGTGACGGTGTGGTCCGTCGTGCGGGTCTGGCTCACCGTTCGGCCCGTCGCGCCGGTCGGCGACGTGTAGCGGACCTCGGAGTGCGCGGGCTGGTCGGTCGTCCAGTGCAGCGTGACGCTCGCGGGCGTCGCGGCGACCTCGAACGGCGCGCGCGGGGCAATCACGGGCGCGTCGGTCGGGTCGAGAATGTCGGTCCCGGCGCGCGGCTGGAGCTGGTAGCCGCCGATGAACGGCGAGGCCGTCTTGAACTGGCTCACGACGCCGACGATGTCGAACGGCGCCGACGGTGCGGGCTGGCCGGCGAAGTCGACGCCGGGGTTGATGCGGACCGCCAGCGTGCCGGACGCGTCGGTGAGCGTGTACGTCGCGCCCGAACCCAGCGCCGTCCACACGGCCGTATCGACGGTCACGCGGTCCACGCGGACGAGGCGGCCCTCGAAGCGCTCGACGCCGCCCGCGCCGTCGCCGGCGAGCTGGGCGAGCGTGACGAGCTCGGGCTCCGGCGGGCCGGGCGTGCCCGAGTGCTGCACGATGACCGTCGAGGCGTCGAGCTGGTTGAGGCCGAAGAACTGGTCGACGCGGCCGAGCAGCGTCACCTCGTCGCCCCGCTGGATGCCGGCCGTGACGCCGGCGGGCGAGTAGACGGCGATGCCACCCGTCGCGTCCTGGATGAACGACGGCCCGCGCTCGGTGGTCCCGGTGCGGAACTCGGCTGCGGCTGTCACGATGCCGCGGACGGTCACGACCTGCCCGAGCCGCGTCGAGACGCCGGTGTTCGAGTTGGCGTGTGCGTCCGCGATTGCCTCGGGCTCGGTCCACACGCGCAGGGCCGGCTGCGCGGCGATGGCGACGGTCTGCGGCGAGCCCGCGCCCGTCCGCACCGCCGCCGTCGCGATCATGGCCACGTCCGGCACGGCGACGCCCTGGAGGGTGATCGTGAGCGGCGACGCCAGCGAGACGGCCGCGCCGGCGACGCGGACGGTCCGGCCGTCGACGGTGACGGTCCCGCCGGCCGGCGACAGCGTGATCTGCCCGGGTGTGGGAATCGGGAAGGCGTCGGGCAGGGTGAACGAGACGTGCGTGAGCAGGTCGGCGGGCGCATTCGACCGTCCGGTGACGGTGAGCGCGATGCTGGACGTCAGCCCGCCGCGGTACGCCGTCTGGTCGAACGTCGCCGTGCCCGAGCCCGACGCTTCGGAGGCCGCCCCCGAGATCGTGATCTCGTCGAGGCGCAGGCGCGGGCGCCCGCCCGTTCCGGTCTCGGTCTGGTAGTACTTCCACCGGACCTGCACGAGCGGCTGGTTGCCCGCGCCGGCCGGCAGCACGGTCGAGAACGTCTGTGCGTCACCCGCCGTGGTGGACCCGGCGTACTCGGCGCCGCCGTCGGCCCACGCGCCGCTCGTGCCGACGCGGTACTGGAGCCGGATCGCGTACGGCCGCGTGCCCGTCGCCACCGTCCCGCCGGTCCACGCGACGCGGACGGTCGGCAGGCCCGTCGTGACGACGGCGACGACGGCCGCGCCGAGGTCGCCGTTCGTGCCGAGGTTGGCGAACGAGAGGCCGTCGCCGTTCAGCCCGTTGATGCGCGTCCCGGCCGTGAGGCTGTACGCGAGCGTGTAGTCGGACGTCGGCTCGGCCGAGAGCGCCGGGTCCTGGCCACCGCCGCGCCACAGCCGCATCGAGGCCGGGTAGGTGCCTGCGGGCGCCGTGTCGGACCACGCCGTGAACGTGTAGTCGCCGCCCGAGAGCGTGTGCGGGGTCGGGTTCGTCTGGGCGCGCGCGGTGCCCGCGAGGACGACGAACAGGACGGCGAGACGGGCGGTGCGGAGCATCGGTAGAGCGGTGTGGATCGGGTGCAAGGGTAGCCCGAATCCGGGCCGCACATGTGACGGCCGTCTGTCCCCACGACTTTTTCGCGGCTGGACGCGCTCGCCGCGGGTCCGCTCCGGGCGCGTAGCTGGCCGGCCCCCCTGCCCCCCCCGTCGGGGGAACCCGAACCTACGCGCCGCCACGCCGCCGTCCTCCCCGCCCTCCCGACGCTCTCGGCCTGCTCGGGCGCCGCGCGCGTCGCGGAGCCGTCCCCGCCGCCCCCGCCGCCCGTCGCAGAGCGCACACCGCCGCCGCGTCCGGTTCGCCCGCCGCCGCCGGCACCCGAGCCGGTCGCCGTCGCGCCCGACCCCGAGCTCCGCGCGCCGCGCGGGACGGTCCAGTCCCGCGCGTTCTACGCCGAGGCCGACGTCACCGAGTGGGTCCTCGCGACCGGCGCGACGGTCGTGTTCAAGCCGCTGCCGAACGGCGGGCAGGTCCGGGTGCTCGGCGTCGCGCCGTCGCTCGGCATGGCCTGCGAGGCGCGGATCACGGCGGACCGGACATCGGGCGACCTCGTCGGGCTGTTCGAGACGTCGCTCGGGCCGCGCGCGGTCTACGTCGTCGTCGGGGACGCGCGGCCGGGCGAGGTCGAGCTCGCCGCGGCCCGCCTGCTCACGCTCGCACCTGCCGCGCCGGGGTGTGCCGACGACGGCCCCCTCCACTCCTATGCGCTTCCCGCCGAGCCCGACGCCGACGCCTCGCTCGCCGTGCTCGTCGAGGTGCTCCGCGCCCGTGGCGAGACGGCCTTCGCCCGCACGTCGGGCGGCCGCACCGTCCTCGGCGGCGCGACTCAGGCGCTCGCATCGCTGCGCCCGACGGAGGCCGAACTGAGCGCCGCGCGCTCGGCCGCCGCCCGCCGCCCCGAGGCCGCCGCCTTCTGGCTGGACGCGCTCGCGTCGCTGTACACCCTTCCCGGCGATGTCCGCCCGCCGCGCGACCCGTCGCTCGTCGCCCGATTCCCGGCCCGCGTCGCCCGCGTCTCGTCGCGCGCCGTCGCGGACCTCGCCGCCCGATTCGCCGCCTCTCCGGCGGCGTCACCCGCCAACTGATCCCATGGCCGAGCCCGTCCTGTCGGAAGCCGACCTCGCCCGCGTCGAAGCCGCCGTCGGGTCCGCCGAGCGGCGCACGTCGGGCGAGATCGTCCCGTACATCGTCCGCCACTCCGCCGACTACGACGTCGCCGTGTGGCGCGCCGCCTCGGCCGGGGCGCTCGTCGCGACGGCGGCGATGCTCGCGCTCGCGGCGCTCTACGGCGGCTGGAGCCTCGCGTGGACGGCCTCGCCGTGGGCCGTCGCCGGGGCCTCGATCGGCGGCGGGCTCGTCGGGGCGCTGCTCGGCGCGTTCGTGCCGGGCGTCCGCCGGGTCGTCGCCGGGCCGGGCGCGCTCACGGCCGAGGTGCACCGCCGCGCCGCGCAGGCTTTCCTCGATGAGGAGGTCTTCGCCACGCGCGACCGCACTGGCATCCTGTTGTTCGTGTCGATGTTCGAGCGCCGCATCGAGGTCCTCGGCGACACCGGCATCAACGCCAAGGTCGAGACGGCCGAGTGGGTCGAGGTTGTGGACCGCGTCCGCGCCGGCATCCGCAAGAAGGACCTCGCGGGCGGGCTCGTCGCGGCCATCGAGATGTGCGGCGACCTGCTCGAGCGGCGCGGCGTCCAGGTACGCGACGACGACACGGACGAGCTGAGCGACCGCGTCCGGCTCCGGGACGAGTGAAGGCGCTCGTCGCTCTGCTTCTGCTGATCGCGGCCGCACAGGCGCAGACGGTCCCGCCGCTCACCGGCCGCGTCGTGGACACGGCGGACATGCTCGCGCCCGCCACCGAGGCCGCAATCACCGCCCGCCTTGCCGCCTTCGAGGACTCGACGTCGACCCAGATCGTCGTCCTCACCGTTCCCAGTCTCGGCGGCGGCGACCTCGAACGCTTCGCCACGGACGTCTTCCGCGCGTGGGGCATCGGGCAGAGCGGCTCCAACAACGGCGCCCTGCTGCTCGTCGCCCGGGACGACCGCAAGCTGCGCATCGAGGTCGGCTACGGGCTCGAAGGCGACCTCACGGACGCCACCGCCGCGACGATCATCCGCGAGGTCGTCGTGCCGCGGATGCGCGACGGCGATCCGGACTCGGCGGTCTCCGCCGGCGTCGATGCCATGATCGCGAGCGTCGAGGGCGCGGACATCGCGCCTGCCGCGAGTGAGCCGATGCCGCTGTGGGCGTCGCTCCTCTTCGGCGGCCTGTTCAGCGGGGTGCCGCTGCTCGGCCTCGGCGGCTTCCTGCGGACCGGCCTCGCGGGCGTCTGGGGCACGGTCGTGGCCGGACTGATCGGGCTGGTCGTCGGCCTGTTCGTCGCGGTCGGGATCGCTGTGGCGACCGAGTCGGCGCTGTTGGCCGTTATCGCGCTCGTCGCGGTCCCGCTCGCCGCGATGGTCGCCGACGTCGTTCTGGAGCGGCACCCGGTTTACGGCCCGGCCCGGCGCAAGCGGCGCGAGCGCAACCGGATCATCCGCGAGGCGCAGCGCAAGGGCAAGCGCTCGGTCGTGATCGACGGGCAGCGCGTCTCGGTCCCGACCATGTCGAGCAGTTCGTCCGGCAGCTCGTCGGGCGGCGGGTTCAGCGGCGGTGGCGGATCGTCGGGCGGTGGCGGTGCCTCGGGCGGGTGGTGAGTCCGGGGTTCAGGGCGACAGAGTCGACGGGGAGGGCCGTGCGCTAAACTCTCGTTTCCACCCTGCCACGCGTGACGCGCTCCAGACTCAGCCGATTGCGTCGACGCGGATGCAGTTGCCGTCCGGGTCCGAGAACGTGAGCGCCGCGCCGCACTCGGCCGCCGGGATGCCCGCCGATGTCAGACGGGCCCGGAGCAGCGTCACCGTCCGCCTCGGCATCGCGAAGGCGAGGTCGTGCGCGCCGGCCGCCGCATCCGGAGTGTCGTGGAGCTCGAAGACGGCCGCGCCCTCGGCATCGAGCAGGCGCGCGGACGTCGCCGCGGTCACCGGGTGCACGTCGACGCTGCCGAGGGTCAGGCCGAGGGCGGTCACGTAGAACGCGAGCGCGTCGTCGAACCGCGCCGTGTGGAGGCGGACGGCGCGGAGCCAGACGGCGGACGACGGGCGGCGGAGCGTGCGCTCGGCCTGGCGGAACGGCGAGTCGAGCAGCGCGGAGGTCGGGGTCATCGGGCGGGGGGAGAGATGCGGTCTCCCTTTCAGCCGCCGTGCCGCGTGCGCGTCCGCTAAAACAGTCGCCACGTGCGGAACGCGGGCGTTCCACGCGGACAGGCTGAGCGCGTATGCGTCCCGCTGCGCGACTACATCAGGCCGAGCGTCAGCCGCGCCTCGTCGCCGAGCATCTCCATCGAGTACGACGGCACGAACACGATCTCGACCGCCACCTGCGCGACGCCGTCGAGCGCGTTGATGCCCACCTCGACCTCCGCCGGCAGCGACTCGGCCGCGGGGCAGTTCGGCGCCGTCAGCGTCATCTTGACCTCCACGCGGACGCCGTCCTCGCCCTCCGGGGAGTCGACCTCGGTGATCGTCCAGCCGTAGATCAGGCCCATGTCCCAGATCGGAATGGGGATCTCGGGGTCGTAGATGCCGCGGCAGACGTCGCGGATCTGCTCCTCGAGCGGCGTCAGGTCGTCGACCTCGCGGCCGGTGATGAGGAAGTCTCTCGTCATGGGTGTTGGGGATTAGGGATTGGGGTTGGGGGACCAGGGAGTGAGCATATCGCTTTGTCATCAGACCCTAATCCCCAACACCCAATCCCAGTCTTACGTCAACCGCTCGGCGATGCGCGCGTCGAGGCTGTCGCGCAGGGCCTCGTTCGAGACCATCGCGACGACGTCGTGGGCGAAGGCGTAGAGCAGGAGCGAGCGCGCCTGGGACTCCGAGAGGCCGCGCGCGCGGAGGTAGAACAGCGCCTCGGGGTCGATCGCGCCCGTCGTCGAGCCGTGCGAGCACTTGACGTCGTCGGCGTAGATCTCGAGCTCGGGCTTCGAGAAGTGCTTCGCGTCCGGGCTCAGGATGACGCCCTGGCTCTGCTGGTAGGCGTTCGTCTGCTGCGCCTCGCGCTGGACGAACACCTTGCCGTTGAAGACGCCGACGGACTGGTCGTAGACGATGCCCTTGAAGCGCTCGTCGGACATGCAGCCCGGCGCGATGTGGTCCACCAGCGTGTTCGTGTCGACGTGCTGCGTGCCGTGGCAGATGTAGAGCCCGCCGAGCGTGGACGTGCAGCCCGGCCCGGCCGGCACCATCGTGATGTTGTTGCGGACCGTCGCGGACGCGAACGTGAACGCGAACGTGGACGCCTGCGAGTCCGCTTCCTGGTACACCTGGACGAGCGAGACGCCGTTGGCCGCGTCGCCCTCGTCCTGGATGCGGACGTGCTCGAGGCCGGCCCCGCGGCCCACGACGAGCTCGGTGAGGTCGTTGCGGACCGTCGCCTCCGATCCCCCGGCCGTCACGAACGTCTCGGTGACGAGCGCACGCGCGTTGGCCTCGACCACGACGAGGTGCCGGGTCTGGACAAAGCTCGGCTTCGCCGCCGCCGTCACGTGGACGACGTGGATCGGCCGCTCCAACTCGACGTTCTTCGGGACGTGCAGGAACAGGCCGTCCAGCTGGAAGGCCGTGTTGAGCGCCGCGAAGGCGTTCTTCTCGACGTCGGCGAACTTGGCGAAGTAGGTCTCTACTGCGCCGCCGCCGGTCGCGGACGCCTCGCGGAGGCTGCCTGCGAGGACGCCTTCAGGCAGCTCGGCCAGGTCGGAGCGGCTCGCGTCGACCTCGCCATCCACGACGACGAGGCGGAACGCATTGAACCCGTCGATCTCCGCCGACGCGACGGCCGCGTCGATGTCGGCGTCGGACAGACCCGTCTTGCCCGTGACGAACGTGTAGTCGTGCGACAGGGCCGTGCGGAGGTCCGTGTATTTCCACGCCTCGTCGCGGCGCGTCGGAATGCCGAGGCGCTCGAAGTGGCCGCGGGCGGCCTGCCGGACGTCGGCGAACGGGTCGGGCGCGCCGTCGCCCTGGAACGAGGCGCCGAACTCCTCGAGGGCGGCGTGGAGCCGCGTCGGGGCCTTCTCGATGTCGATCATGGTGGGGTTGAGAGGTTGAGAGGTTTCAAGGTTGAGTGGGAGAGTCAGTTGGAGGGCACGACGCGCAAGTCGCATCACCCTCTCAACCTCTCAACCCTTCAACCCTCAACCTCCTCCAAGAGCCAGTCGTAGCCGCGCTCCTCGAGCTCGAGGGCGAGCTCCGGGCCGCCCGAGCGGACGATGCGGCCGCCGACGAGCACGTGCACGAAGTCCGGCTGGACGTACGTCAGCAGGCGCTGGTAGTGCGTGATGAGGACGAACGAGCGCTCGGCGCTGCGGAGCTTGTTGATGCCGTCCGAGACGACGCGCAGGGCGTCGATGTCGAGGCCCGAGTCCGTCTCGTCGAGGATGGCGAGCGTCGGGTCCAGCATGGCCATCTGGAAGATCTCGGCGCGCTTCTTCTCGCCGCCCGAGAAGCCCTCGTTGACCGAGCGGTTCATGAGCGCGGGGTCGAGGTTGACGAACGCGGCCTTCTCCTTCATCCGGTCGAGGAACTCGCGGACGCTCAGCGGCGCCTCGCCACGGTGCTCGCGGACCGCGTTCACGGCCGTCCGGAGGAACTGGTGCGTCGAGACGCCGGGCAGCTCGATCGGGTACTGGAACGCGAGGAAGAGGCCCTCGCGGGCGCGCTCCTCGGGCGACATCTCGGCGACGTCCTCGCCGCGGAAGGTGATCGTGCCCTCGGTGATCTCGTAGTCGTCGCGGCCGGCGAGGATGCTCGCGAGCGTGGACTTGCCGGAGCCGTTCGGCCCCATGATCGCGTGGACCTCGCCCGCGTTGACGGTGAGCGAGAGGCCCTTCAGGATCTCGTGGTCCTCGACGGAGGCGTGGAGGTTGTCGATTGAAAGCAGAGACATGAAAAGCAGGGATACGGGAAGTGGGATACGGGATGTGGAAGGCGGGAGGGGGCGAAAGAGACTCTGCTCATCCCGCATGGCCCATCCCGCATCCCGTCACCCGACGCTGCCCTCGAGCTGGACGCTCAGCAGCTTCTGCGCCTCGACGGCGAACTCCATCGGCAGCTTCTGGAGAATCTCCTTGGCGTATCCGTTCACGATGAGGTTCAGCGCGTCCTGCTCCGAGATGCCGCGGGCCTGGCAGTAGAACATCTGGTCCTCGCCGATCTTGGACGTCGTGGCCTCGTGCTCGACCTTGGCCGTGTCGTTGTGGATCTCGATGTACGGGAACGTGTGCGCGCCGCACTGGTCGCCGATGAGCAGCGAGTCGCACTGCGAGAAGTTGCGCGCGCCGGTCGCCTTCTTCGCCACCTTGACGAGGCCGCGGTACGAGTTGTTGGACTGGCCCGCCGAGATGCCCTTCGAGATGATCGTGCTCTTGGTGTGCCGGCCGAGGTGGATCATCTTCGTCCCGGTGTCCGCCTGCTGGTGGTCTTTGGTGAAGGCCACGGAGTAGAACTCGCCGACGGAGTAGTCGCCCTTGAGGATGCAGGAGGGGTACTTCCACGTGATCGCGGAGCCCGTCTCGAGCTGCGTCCACGTGACCTTGGAGCGGTCGCCTTCGCAGAGCGCGCGCTTGGTGACGAAGTTGAAGATGCCGCCGACGCCCTCGGCGTTGCCGGGGTACCAGTTCTGGACGGTCGAGTACTTCACCTCGGCGTCCGTCTTGGCGATGATCTCGACGATGGCGGCGTGCATCTGGTGCTCCTCGCGCATCGGGGCGGTGCAGCCCTCCATGTACGAGACGTACGAGCCCTCCTCGGCGATGATGAGCGTCCGCTCGAACTGGCCCGTCTGCGCCTCGTTGATGCGGAAGTACGTCGAGAGCTCCATCGGGCAGCGGACGCCCTTGGGGAGGTAGCAGAACGAGCCGTCCGAGAAGACGGCCGAGTTCAGGGCTGCGAAGAGGTTGTCCGTGTACGGCACGACCGAGCCCATGTACTGCCGCACGAGGTCCGGGTGGTCCTTCACCGCCTCGGAGAACGACATGAACAGGATGCCCTGCGCCTCGAGCTCCTTGCGGAACGTCGTGGCGACGGACACGGAGTCCATCACGGCGTCCACGGCGACGCCGGCGAGGCGCGCCTGCTCGCCGAGCGGGATGCCCAGCTTGGCGAAGTCGTCCAGGATCTCCTGCGGGACGTCCTCGATGCGGTCGTAGCGGGCCTGCTTGCCCGGCGCGGCGAAGTAGTAGGCGTCCTGGTAGTCGAACTCGGGGACGTTGAGGTGCGCCCAGGTCGGCTCCTTGCCCTCGGCGAGCAGCTTCTGGAAGTGGGCGAACGCCTTGAGGCGCGTCTCGAGGAGCCACTCAGGCTCCTCCTTCTGGGCCGAGATGTAGCGGACGGTCGACTCGGAGAGGCCCTTCGGCGCCTTCGTCGTCTCGACGTCGGTCACGAAGCCGTACTTGTAGCCCTGCTCGGCGACGTCCTCGAAAAAGTCGTGCTCGGTGTAGGTGCGCATCGGGGGGATCGGTGGGCGGCGTGAAACGGCCGCGCAGGTGGA
>JBBSUZ010000086.1:0-10421 GCA_038233965.1 Rhodothermales bacterium
AGTCGTCGTCGGGGACGAAGCAGATCTCGTACGAGTCCTTCTTCTGGGCGACGGCCAGCCCGGCCTCGGCGGCGAGGGCGCGGATCTCGGGCTTGGTGAGGCCGCCGAGCGGGAGGAGCGTCCGTGCGAGGTGCGCCTGCGAGACGCCCCAGAGGACGTACGACTGGTCCTTTGCGCGGTCCGCCCCACGCGCGACGGCATGGCGGCCGTCCTCCGTGCGGACGGTCCGGGCGTAGTGGCCCGTCGCAATGAACTCGCAGCCCAAGGCGTCGGCGCGGCGGGCGAGGGCGCCCCACTTCACGTGCGTGTTGCAGAGGACGCACGGGTTGGGCGTGCGGCCGGCGAGGTAGTCCGCGACGAAGCGGTCCTGGACGGCCGTCCCGAACTCGGCACGGAGGTCGACGACGAGGTGCGTCGCGCCGAGCCCGACGGCGACGGCGCGGGCGTCGTTCATGTCGTCGAGCGAGCAGCAGCCCGAGACCTTCTTCGCGCTGTGAGCAGGAGCGTCGGTGCCCATCGACGTCTCGAAATCCCACGTCTTCATCGTCGCCCCGACGATCTCGTAGCCCTGCTCGTGCAGCATCACCGCGGCGGCCGACGAGTCGACGCCGCCGCTCATGGCGACGAGGACACGGCCGTGGCGGCTCATGACGGGAGGGCGAAAGGTGGACCGCAAGGTAGCGGGAACGCGGTTTGCGCGTCGGTTCGCCTGCCGAGTTGCGCGCGTCTTCGCTTGCCCGCGTGGCAGGCCGGCGGGAGCTTGCAGCTTCGCCTTCCGGTCCGCCGTGTCCGTCCCCCCGCCGTCGCGCCGCGAGCGCATCCACGCCCCCGGCGCGCCGGCCGAGATCGGGCCGTACAGCCAGGGCGTGCTCGTCGGGGACACGCTCTACGTCTCGGGCCAGATCGCGCTCGACCCGGGCACCGGCCAGCTCGTCGGCGACGACATTCAGGAGGAGGCGGCGCGCGTGCTGGACAACATCGGCGCCGTGCTCGGCGCGGCCGACATGGACTTCCGCCACGTCGTCCAGGCGACGGTCTACCTCCGCGACGTCGCGGACTATGCGCCGGTCAACGAGGTCTACGCGCGCTACGTCTCGGCCGCGCAGCCGGCGCGGAGCACGATCGAGATCGGGACGCTGCCGCGCGGCGCGCGCGTCCAGATAAGCTGCGTGGCGGTGCGCTAGACGGCGAGGACGGCCTCGGCCGGGACGCCGGCGGGCAGGCGGGCGCGGCCGCCGAGCGGCGGGATTTCGATCACGAGCGAGACGCCGACGAGCGTCGCCCCGGCGCGGGCGACGAGCGCGCAGACGGCCTCGGCCGTGCCGCCCGTCGCGAGGACGTCGTCGTGGACCAGGACGCGGCAGCCGGGCGCGAGCGCGTCGGCGTGCAGTTCGACCGTGTCCGTGCCGTACTCGAGGTCGTAGGTCGCGCGGATCGTCGCCGCGGGCAGCTTGCCCGGCTTGCGCGCCGGGACGAAGCCCGCGCCGAGGCGCGCCGCGAGTCCGGGCCCGAACCAGAATCCGCGCGCCTCGACGCCGACGACGTGCGTGACGCCGGACGCGAGCCACGGCGCGGCGAGGCGCTCGATCATCTCGGCCGCGAGCGCGGGGTCGGCGAGGATGGGCGTGAGGTCCTTGAAGGCGACGCCCGGCGCGGGGAAGTCCGGGACGGTGCGGACGGCGGCAAGGAGCAGGTCGGACATGGGCGCGGCGGGCGATGAATCGGCAAGCTAGGCGCGGCCTGCCAGGCGCGGCCGGGCGGCGAGCGAGCACTGCGTAACCTCGGGCTACACCCGGTGTCTGCCGACCCTCCGCCCTCCCCGCCCGTGAGCACCTTCTCCGTCTCCTTCGGCCGCCACGGCGCGGCGCGCGTGCTCGCGCTCACCGGCGACCTCGACGCACACACGGCCCCCGAGTTCGAGGCCGCCCTCCAGGCCTGCCTCGCCGAGGGCGACAGCCGCATCGTCGCCGACGGCTCGGGCCTGACGTACGTGTCGTCGGCCGGGCTCGGCGTGTTCATGTCGGTCGTGGAGCCGGCGCGCGACGCCGGTGGCGACGTCGTGATCGCGGCGCTGCCCGAGCGCGTCTTCGAGACGTTCGACCTGCTCGGCTTCCCCGAGGTGTTCCGCTTCGCGGAGACGGTCGAGGCCGCGGCGGCGCTGTTCGACGGGGACGCGGCGTGAGCGCCGGGCCGCCCCGCCTCACCGCGGTCCGGCTCGCGCCGGAGACGGCCGAGCTCGCGCGCCTGCGCCGCGCCGTCGGCGCGTGGGCCGTCGCCTGCCGGCTGTCCGAGACGGCCGCGCGGCGGCTCGTGCAGGCGACCGATGAGGCGGCGGCCAACGCCATCGAGCATGGCCTCACGGACCGCGATCGCAGCCGCATCGTCGTCTCCGCCGAGCCGACGCCCGAGGGCCTGACGGTCTGCCTGAGATACCGCGGCCCGCGCTTCGACCCGACGTCCGCGGCCGTCACCGGCCCCGAGGACGCCTTGCAGCGGCGCGCCGCCCACGGCTACGGCCTGCTGCTCATCCGCCGCCTCGTCGCCCACGTCGGCCATGACTACGCCCGCGGCGTCAACGAGCTGCGGCTGACGGTGCGCCGCTGACGGCAGGTGGCAGGTAGCAGGCGGCATAAATGAACCGCTCCCCTCTATTCTTGTCATCCTGAAAAGAGTTCAGGATGACAATCCTTTAGGTGGCTGTGAGCCGGACGGGACTATTTCAGCCGTCCCCTTCCACCCTTCCACCCGTTTTCGTCCGCGCTTCGACCGCCCGGAAGCGCTCCCGCGCGCGCGCCCCTGTATTCTCAGCTCATCCCGCATCCCCACTCCCGCATCCCACCCAAATGAAACTGACCGTCATCGGAGCCGGCAACGTCGGCGCGACCGTCGCCGAGTGCGTCGCACGTATGGACATCGTCGAGCACATCGCGCTCATCGACATCAACGCGGGCGTCGCGCAGGGCAAGGCCCTCGACCTCATGCAGACGGCCCCGATCCACGGCTTCGACACCGTGATCGAGGGCGGCGACGACTACGCGCTCACCGCGGGCTCGGACATCACCGTGATCACGGCCGGCCTGCCCCGCAAGCCCGGCATGTCCCGCGACGACCTCCTGAAGGTCAACGCGGACATCGTCTCGAGCGTCACGCGCCAGGTCGTCGCGCAGTCGCCGAACACGATCATCATCGTCGTCTCGAACCCGCTCGACGTGATGACCTACGTCGCCTACATGGAGTCCGGCTTCCCGTCCGAGCGCGTCATGGGCATGGCCGGCGTGCTCGACACGGCCCGCTTCCGGACGTTCCTCAAGATGGAGCTCGGCGTCTCGATCCGCGACATCAACGCGATGCTGCTCGGCGGCCACGGCGACACGATGACGCCGCTGCCGCGCTTCACGACGGTCGGCACGCAGCCGGTCACGGACCTCATCCCGGAGGCGCGCCTCAACGAGATCATCGAGCGCACCAAGAAGGGCGGCGGCGAGCTCGTCGGCCTCATGGGCACGTCGGCGTGGTACGCGCCGGGCGCCGGCGCGGCCGAGATGGTCGAGGCCATCGTCAAGGACTCGGGCCGCGTGCTGCCCGCCGCGGCGTGGGTGACGGGCCAGTACGGCCTGAACGAGATGTTCATCGGCGTGCCGGTGAAGCTCGGCACCGGCGGCATCCAGGAGACGATCGAGCTGTCGCTCAACGACGCCGAGAAGGCGACGATGGCGCAGTCCGGCGCGGCCGTCCAGGAGCTGCTCGACGCCTACGCGGCGATCAAGAACGCGGCCTGACGCTCCGTTCCGCCTGATGTGCGCGGGGATCCGGACGTCCGGGTCTCCGCGTTCGCGTTTACCGCCGGACGACGCGGGCCGTTGCCATCGCCTGCCCGGACGACGCGCGGACGACGTACAGGCCCGGCGCCCACGCCGAGGCGTCGACGTCGAGCGCCTGCACACCCGCGCCGCGCGCGACCGTCTGCTGCCACACGCGGCGGCCGAGCGCGTCGAAGGCTTCGACCGTCACTGTCTGCGCCTCAGGCACGGCGAGCGTGAGGCGCAGCGCACCCGACGTCGGGTTGGGCGCGGCCGTGAGCGCGAGCGCCTCGGCTGGGTCGGCGCCGGACTCGCCCGCGACGGGCCGCACGCCGTACTCGACGCCGCGGACGCGGGCGAACACGAAGCGGCTCGTCTGGAAGTCGCCCACGGGTGGCGCCCCAGGGCCGATACCGGCGATGAACGCTGCCGGCGGGACATTCGCCAGCGTCCCAGGCTGCTTGATCCGCGCCACCGGGTACGCCACGCCCCCGATGGTGACCGGTCCCGACCCTCCGTCGAGGTAAACCTCGGTGCGCTCTCCGTACCCACAGTCCGGACGCACCCCGAAGTCGGCACCGAGCTGGCAGTAGAGCGGGCTGCTGCCGTCGGAGGTCGTGTACGCAAAAACAGTCGTGGTCCCTGCATCGTAGCGGACGAAGCGTTCGGGCCCGCACGTCCATGCAGGTGCAGGGTCACGCGGGTTCAACGTGCACGTCTGGTCGACGGCGAAGGGCACCGTACCGACCGCCTGCTCTCGCAAAACGCGACGGCGCGTGTAGACCTCCCCCGATCCGTCGGGCCCGTTCGAGGCGTAGTAATAGATCCATTCGTTGCCGACCTCGAGCGGTATTTAGTCCGCTGGTGGCGTCGGGTCAGGATCATTCGGCAGCGACGCGATCCGTGCTCCCCTCTCGACGTCGGCGATCCGAGCGAATTCCAGCTCGAGGCCGGCGCAGGCCCCTTCGCAGCCTCTCCCGACGTCTCCGATGCCGGCGGCGAGTGTCGGCCCGGCACGGCACCGTCGAACCTGCGGACCGATGTCGTGACGGCAGTCGAGCCGATCTGGACCGTTGCCACCGCCGCCCCCTGGTAGAGCGCGTAGGGCCCTGCGCCGCTACACGCGCCGCCAGGGAACGGGAGGTCGAGCCGGCAGCCGAATCGGTCGCGTTCGGTGTCTCCATCCCGGATGACGACCGACGCCGTGGCGGCATCGAACCGGACGAGCACCCGCCTCTCCTGCTGAATCCACGTCGACCCGTCGAACCGGAACCGCTGCGTCCGCTCGATTGCATAACGGGTGCCGGCGACGAAGCGCTCTCCGAGAATGGCCCGGCGCTCGAACGGGTAGTTGGATGACGACGGAGACGTCGGGAACTCGGGCCTGTACTCCCACAGGTCCCCGACGTGCAGTGGGTAGTAGGCCTCGGGCGGGTTCGGATCGGCCTGCGCGTGGAGTGCGGGCGCGGCGAGCAGGGCGAGCCCTGACCCGAGCAGGGCGAGAAGCGGAGCAAGACGCATGGCAGCGGCGGCAGGATGCGCGAAGTGTAGGCATCGGAGCCCGCACATCCGATACGGCGCGGGGGAATCCTGAAAACATGGTGAGCGCGGACCCTCGCCCCGGCGCCCCGGTTCAACCCGTCCACTCTTCCCGACCCATCGACATGGCCAAGACCCAGACCGCCAAGACCAAGGCCGCCCCGAAGGGCGACAAGGCGCAGCAGCTCCCCTACGCGACCCGCATCGACCTCTCCGAGGAGAAGCGTCACAAGCTCGTCGCGCTTCTCAACCAGACGCTGGCCGACACGTCGGACCTGTACTCGCAGACGAAGCAGGCCCACTGGAACGTCAAGGGCAAGGACTTCTACCAGCTCCACCTGCTCTACGACGACCTCGCCGCGAAGCTCGAGGAGCCGCTCGACCTCATCGCCGAGCGCGTCGTGCTGCTCGGTGGGTACGCCTTCGGGACGGTCCGCATGGCTGCCCAGAACAGCCGCATCTCGCCCTTCCCCGGCGCGGACGTCGACAGCGACGGTACCGACGACCCGTCGTTCATGAACACCCTCGCCGACCGCTGGGCCGAGTACGCCAAGCTCATTCGCCAGGCCGACGAGACGGCCGACGAGATCGGCGACCCGGCGACGGTCAACCTCTACGACGACATCACCAACATTGCCGACCGCGGCCTGTGGTTCATCGAGGCGCACACGCAGCGCTACAATGGCGGCCTCACCGGCGACGGCGCGGACCCGTCGTAAGCCTATCCGCGCGCCCACGACCGGCTCTCGTGTGCCGCCGCAGACGTCTGCGGCGGCACCTTTGTGTAATGGGCGGGCCGGAAACGGAACGCGTCTCTCATTCCGACCCGATCGCGCCTCCAGCGATCGCGCAAGCGTCAGATCGTGCGTTTCTCCCCCCGGAGGTTGAGAGATGCCCGACAGGGATGAGAGGGGTCTGACGCCGCACGAAGGCGGCTGACGCTCGGATTGGCGGGTGAGGACCTCCATCCAGTCCCTCTCCCTCGGGAGGTGAGACAGTGCCGGAAGCGACTCGGCGGTCGGAACAGGCGGTCGGGACGCTGGATGTCGGCGGAGTGCCACACGCGGCACGGAAATGGACGGAGGGCGGGCTCCCCGATCCGCCCCGATGCCCACCACCGATCGCGCCGTCCTCGCGACGCTGCCTGCCGACGACCGCGCCGCCCGCATGGCAGACCGGCTCCGGCTGCTGTACGCCGTCACCGCGCCCTCGGCCGAGCCTGTCGAGGCGCGGCTCCACCGCGCGCTCGCGCTCACGACGACGCTGCTCGGGCTCGACCTCGGCGTCCTCAGCCGTATCAAGGACGACGTCTTCACCGTCGCCGCCGTGTACTCGACCGGGCCCGTGCTCGCCGCCGGGGACGCGTTCCCGCTCGGCGACACCTACTGTGCGCTCACGCTCGACCACGGCGACGTCTTCGACGTCGCGCACATGGCCTGCTCGGCGCACAGCGAGCACCCGTGCTACGGCGTCTTCGGGCTCGAGAGCTACATCGGGGTGCCCGTCCGCGCCGGCGGCGAGACAGTCGGGACGCTCTGCTTTTCGGGCGTGCGGCCGGCGTCCCCGTTCACCGAGGCCGACCGCGATCTGCTGCGTGTGCTCACGACGTGGATCGGCGGAACGATGGAGCAGCAGGCGGCTGAGCGGGAGATCGCCGAACAGACGGCCCTCGTGCAGGGCCTCTACGACGCGTCGCCGCTCAGGAGGGGCGTCGTCGAGGTCGTCCGCGCAGCGGACGGCACGCCGCTGGACCTCATCTACCGCTCGACCAACACGGCCATGGCCGCCCGGTTCGGCACCACACCCGACGCCATCCACGGGACCCGCGCGAGTGTGCTCACAGGCAACGCGGAGGCCATCGCGATGCTGGCCGACACCTACGGAGCGACGGTCACGAGCGGCCAACCCGTCACGCTCGAGTATGAGCGCGACGGGCCCGACGGGCCGTTTGTGATCGCGTCGACCGTCGCCGCGCTCGGCACGGATCCGCCACGCTATTGCTTCGTCGCCACGGACGTCACCGAACAGCGCCAGGCGCAGCGCGCCGTTGCCGAGAGCGAACGCCGCGCGAGCGCCCTCAGCCGCGCCACATTCGAAGGCCTCGCCTTTTCCCGCGATGGCGTCATACTCGACGCGAACGCCCAGTTCGCGCGCCTCGTCGGCCTGGCGGCGCCCGCCGACGCAGTCGGCCTCGACGCGCTCCTGGTCGTCGCGTCCGAGTCCCGCGAGACCGTCCGGCAGATGATTGCCGAGGGTCGCGCGGATGCCTACGAAGCCCTCCTGCAGCGCATCGACGGCACGCGCTTCTGGGCCGATGTCCAGGGCCAGACCGTCCCCTACACCGACGGGGAGCCCGCCCGCGTCACAGCCATCCGCGACATCTCGCGGCGCAAGGCCGCCGAGGCGCAGGTCCATTTCCAGGCCGACGTCCTCGCGCACGTCTCGGACGCCGTCGTCGCGCTCGACCTCGACGGATGCGTGACGTTCTGGAACGCCGGCGCCGAGCGCTTCCACGGCCTCTCCGCCGCGACGGTCATCGGCCGGCCGCTCGTCTCCGTCGTGCGCTACGCCTTCCCGGATGCGCCCCCCGACGCCCCGCCCGCTTCTCTCGTCGACGCCGGCGACCTGGTGTACGAAAGCCCTGCCGGCGGCCGGCGGACCGTCTCGGTCTCGGCCAGCACGCTCCGCGGCAGCGACGGCGCCGAGCGCGGCGTCCTCGCCGTCCTCCGCGACGTCACGCCCGAGCGCGAGATGGCCGCCCGGATGGCGCATCAGGCGCTCCACGACGCGCTGACGGGCCTCCCGAACCGCCTCCACTTCCGCCAGCACGTCGAGCGCACGCTCCGGCAGGGGGCCCCGTTCGGCGTGCTCTACGTCGACCTCGACCACTTCAAGACGGTCAACGACACGCTCGGCCACGACGCCGGCGACCGCCTCCTGCTCGACGTCGCGGCCCGGATGCAGTCCGCTGCCGGGCCCGACGCCGTCGTCGCGCGGCTCGGCGGCGACGAGTTCGCCGTCGCCGTCCCGGGCGATGCCCGCGCGGCCCGTCGCGTCGGCCGGCGGATTCTCGACGTGCTCGGGCGGCCGGTCGAGGTGGGCCGCCGCGAGGTGACGCCCGGCGCGAGCATCGGCCTTGTCGCCCACGCCGAGTGCTACGACGCGCCCGAAGCCCTGCTGCGCGACGCCGACACGGCGATGTACCGCGCCAAGCACGGCGGCCGCGGCCGCGTCGTCGTCTTCGACGCCGCGATGCACCGCGCCGTCGCCGAGCGCGTCGCGCGCGAGCACGACCTCCGCGTCGGCCTGCGCGCGGGCCAGTTCTGCATCCGCCTCCAGCCCATCGTGGACCTCCGGAGCGGGTCCGTTGCCGGCTTCGAGGCGCTCGCCCGGTGGGAGCACCCGACGCGCGGCCTGCTCGGGCCCGCCCACTTCGTCGACCTCGCCGAGGAGCTCGGCCTCATCGCCGAGATCGACGCCGCCGTGCTCGAGGCGACGTGCCTCGAGGTCGCGCGGTGGTCCCGCGAGAGCGGCGTCGCCGTCGGTGACCTGCTGACGATGGTCAACGTGAACTGCTCGGACCAGACGTTCCTCGACGCCGGCCTCACCGAGCGCGCGCTCGCGGCGGCCGCCGCCGCGGGCATCCCGCCGGCCTGCCTCACGCTCGAACTGACGGAACGTGCCTTCGTCGACCCCGACGTCGTCGGCGGCGTCGCCGCGGCCATCCGCGCGTCCGGCCTCAAGCTCTGCGTGGACGACTTCGGCGCGGGTTACTCGAGCCTCGGGCTGCTGCACCGCCTGCCCGTCGACGGCCTCAAGATCGACCGCTCGTTCATCACGGACCTCGGGACGTCGCCCGCGGCCGAGGCCGTCGTGCGCGCCGTCGTCCAGTTCTCAACCGACCTCGGCCTGCGGACGGTCGCCGAGGGCATCGAGACGCCGGCGCAGCTCGCCCGCCTCCGCGCGATGGGCTGCCGCTACGGCCAGGGCTTCCTCTTCTCTCCGCCCGTCGCCCCGGACGTCGCCCGCGGCATGCTCGCCGCGCCCCCGTGGGCCGCCCAGTGGCCGCTCGGGTGACGCCAGCCGGACGACGCACCGACGGGGCGACAGAACGCCCCTCTTCGACCTTGCCTTCTCCGCCGACCGCCCCCTCACTACTTGTCATTCTGAACTTTTTTCAGGATGACATATTTTTAGTGTTGCGATGGACCGAACGGGGCAGTTTCAGCCGACCGGTTCGACCCTTCTACCGCGCTGCCGTCGGGATGACCGGGACACTCGCGCTCTGGCCGGCGGACGTCCGCTGGAATTCGCGGGCGTCGTTGTACTTCGACGGGCACTTGACGAGGATGTGCTCGGCCTCGAAAGTGTCGCCCGCCATCTGGCCCTCGACGACGACCTTCTCGGCGTCCTCGAAGTTGGCCGGCTTGGGGTCGGCGAACGTCACGCGGCGGACGAGGCCGTTCTCGTCGGCCATCGAGAACGAGAAGACGTTGCGGTCGCGGTCGTAGGTCGTGGGCTGGTCGCGCAGCCACGTCCCGGCGACGTGCGCGCGGCGGCCATTCGCGCTCGCCTCAGTAAAGGTCTCGTACCCCGAAAGCTGCTGGCCGAAGCTGTCGACGACGAAGAAGCCGAAGACGCCGATGCAGGCGAGGCCGACAAAGGTCTTGGGGCGCATGGACATGGTGCGGAGGGATCGAGGATCGGGTTACGAGTCTCTGGCGTCGAGGGAGCGCTCGATGCGCGCGAGGCGACGGTCGGTGCGGAGCGCGAGAATCATCAGGGCCGCCCACACGATGAGCACGACCGCGAGCACGACCGGGAGCTTGTTCTCGGCGAGCATGACGCGCTCGGACGGACTCGCGGCCTGGACCGTCTGCGCGCCCGCCGTGGCCGAGTCGGCAGCGGCCTCGGCGGCCGGCGCGGCCGCCGGGTCGTACACGGCCATGGGACGGCCGGCGGCGGGCGCCTCGACCGAGAGCGAGTCTGTAATGGGGAGCGACTGCGGCATCAAGATACGACGACGATGGGGGCGGGGGCCGTGTCGCCGAGGCGCTCGGTGCGGATCTCGGCGACGCGCGA
>JBBSUZ010000087.1:0-10407 GCA_038233965.1 Rhodothermales bacterium
CCGGCGCGGCGTCGTGGACGCAGGGCGAGGTCGTCCGCAACTGGGTCGACAAGATCGCGGCCAACACCGCCTTTGCGCTGCGCGCCTGGGTGTACACCGAGGGCGTCAACACCGCCCCGACGACCGACGCCGGCAAGTACCAGATGGTCGCCACGTTCCGCAACGCGGCCGGCAACGACATCCTCGGCGGTCCGGTCGTGTTCGACCTGCCGCAGGCGACGGCGGGCACGGGCGGCTGGGTGCAGGTGACGACGGCGGGCCTGGGCGACATCTCGCTGCCCGTCGACGCCCGCTCTGTCTCGGTGACGGTGCGTCGCGGCGCGTCGGCGACGGGCTCGGTGTGGGTCGACGACTTCGCGTTCATCAAGAGCGACGGCAACGTGCTCACGAGCTGGCACGGCGCCAACGTCGACCTCCCTGGCGACTGGTACACGTACTTCCCCGGCTTCGACGGCTCCGTCGCGACGCCGAACTGGGTCGTGGCCAAGACGACGGCCGAGCACCACACCGGTGCTGCCGCCCTCGAGGTGCGCCGCATCGGCGCGCCGCTTCCGGGCGAGGAGGCCGTGACGATCACGCCGCGCGTGGCCGCCACGCCGGGCCAGCCCATGCTGCTCTCGTACTGGGTCAAGACGTCCGGCAACGTGGACCCTGCGACGATCGGTCAGGGCGACAACAACATCGGCCTGACGGCGCTGTGGTACGACCGCCCGGTCGGCGGGCGCAACGGCTACGGCGAGCTCGGCGGTGCCGACATCCGGCTTAACGGCGAGTACAACCCGCAGGTGATCCCGCTGCTGCCGCGCCAGGCTGCCAACGGCTGGACGAACTACGCGTTCGTGCTCAACCCGCTGCCGAACGCGGTCGCGACGGAGATCCGCCTGCGCTACTGGCAGACATTCACCGGGTCGACCTTCTGGGACGACATCGCGGTTACGAACATCTCGGGCGCCAACCTCTTCAACCCGGTCGCGGGCGAGGAGGGCCCGGCGCCGTCCGGCGCGACGGGCGCGGCTGAGCGCTGGTTCCGGGCCAACCAGCCCAACCCGTTCTCGGACCGCACCGAGATCCGGTTCGCGCTGCCGGCCGCCGAGGCCGTCACGATCGAGGTCTACGACCTGCTCGGCCGCCGCGTAGCGGTCCTCGCCGACGGCACGCCGATGGCGGCGGCGGAGCACGCGGTGACGCTCGAGCGCGGTGGGCTGCCGAGCGGCAACTACCTCGTCGTCCTCCGGACGGACTCGCACACCGAGGCCCGACAGATCACGGCCGTCCGCTAGCGGACGCCGACTCGTGCCCGGCACCACACGGGCACGCCCGAGCCGTCGGCCGCTTCCACACGTGGTGGCGGCCGACGGCCTCTCCGGCCCGCCGTCCGCGGCGGCCATCCATCGCGCTTCGCCTTTCATCCCGGTGATGACCCGCATTCTCGCCCTGGCCCTCATCGCGCTCGTCGCGACGGCCGCGCACGCCCAGACCGGCAAGATCGCCGGCCGCGTCCTCGACGCGGCGACGCAGGAGCCGATCATCGGCGCCACCGTCGCCGTGGCCGGGACGGGGCAGGGTGCCGCGACCGACCTCGACGGCTACTACGCCGTGCTCGGCGTGCGGCCGGGGACGGTCTCGGTCCGCATCTCGTACCTCGGCTACGCCGCCCAGACCATCGAGGGCATCCGCGTCCAGATCGACCAGACGTCGGCGGTCGACGCGGCGCTGCAGTCCGAGGACCTCTCGAGCGGCGAGGTCGTGGTGACGGCCGAGCGGCCGATCGTCCAGCGCGACCTGACATCGAGCCAGGCCTCGGTCTCGGCCGAGGAGCTGGCCGCGCTGCCTGTGCAGTCGTTCCAGGACGTCGTCAACCTTCAGGCGGGCGTCGTCGAGGGCCACTTCCGCGGCGGGCGCACGGGCGAGGTCGCATACCTCGTCGACGGCGTGCCCGTCAACGACGTCTACGACCAGTCGTTCGCGTTCCAGATCGAGAACCAGGCCATCCAGGAGGTGCAGGTCATCTCCGGGACGTTCAACGCGGAGTACGGCCAGGCGCAGTCCGGCGTCGTCAACATCGTCACCCGCGACGGCGGCGAGCGCTACGCGGCCTCGTTCGCGGCGTACGGCGGCGACTACGGCACCGGCCGCTCCGACCTCTTCGAGCGGCCGCGCGCGTTCTCGCCCTTCGGCAGCGCCGAGGTGAACGGCTCGTTCTCGGGCCCCGTGCCGGGCCTCGGCAGCCGGCTGACGTTCTTCGCGAGCGGCCGGACGGTCCGCAACGCGGGCTACCTCTTCGGCCGCCAGGTCGTCACGCCGACCTACGCGACGCTCAACGACCGCGTGCCGGTCGTGTTCGACGGCCGGACCGTGTTCGTGCCCGGCGTGGGCGACAGCACGCTCGCGAGCCTCAACGGCTCGCAGCAGTCCACGGCCAACCTCAAACTGACGGCCCGCGTGCCCTACGGCCGGCTCTCGCTCAACGGCCTGCTCCAGCGCGACCAGGGCCGCAACTACGACCACCTCTTCCGCTACAACCCGGCGGGCCAGACGACCGTCTTCGGCCGCTCGTCGTCGCTCATCGGGACGTACACGGCCGTTCTCTCGGGCACGACGTTCGTCGAGGTCAAGGCCGCGACGTTCGCCAACGGCATCGACGAGTACGTCTACGCGGACCCGCTCGACCCGCGCTACACGCAGGACTCGGCGCTGCGCGAGCTCAGCCCGCAGCTCTCGTTCTACCTCGGCGGCGTCCGCAACACGTACTTCGTCCGCGACACGCGCACGACGCTCGGCCGCGTCGACGTGACGAGCCAGGTCACGCGCCGGCACCTGCTCAAGTTCGGGACCGAGTTCAAGCGCCACGCGCTCGACCTCAACTCGTTCAACGTCCTCAACAACGCCGGGACGGGCTTCGTGCCCGAGATCCCCGAGGCCGGCACGCCCGCGCACGTCCAGTACGCGCAGCGCCCGGTCGAGGGCTCGGCGTACCTCCAGGACAAGCTCGAGTTCGACTACCTCGTCGTCAACCTCGGCCTCCGCGCGGACTACTTTGACGCCCGCACGACGGTCCCGGAGGACTTCACGCTGCCGACGACCGGCGCGCGCACCCCGACGTCGGCGAAGGTCCAGTTCTCGCCGCGCGTGGGGCTGGCGTACCCGATCGGCGACGTCGGCGTCGTCCACGTCGCGTACGGGCACTTTTTCCAGCTGCCGCCCTTCGACAACCTGTTTACGAACCCGGACTACATCTACAACCCGACCGAGGGGCGCGAGCGGCCGTTCGGCTACGCCAACCTCGAGCCGCAGCAGACCGTCGCGTACGAGATCGGGCTCCAGCAGGGGCTCTCGGCCGACATCGGGATCAACGTGACGCTCTACTACAAGGACATCCGCAACCTGCTCGGCATCCGGTTCGAGGAGATCGCGCCGGGCGTCGGTGAGAACTTCCAGGGCTCGCGCTACGGCCGCTTCACGAACCGCGCGTACGGCAACGTCCGCGGGATGACGCTGTCCTTCGAGCGCCGCGCGCGCGTCGGGGCGGCGGGCCGCGCCGGGCTCGGGCTGAACGTGGACTACACGTTCCAGATCGCCGAGGGCAGCGAGTCCGACCCGCGCGACGTCTTCCTCATCGAGGGCGCGCTCGACGGCAACTCGCCCGCGACGCAGCTCAACCCGCTCGACTGGGACCGCCGCCACCAGCTCAACGTCCGCGTCGGCGTGGGCGAGGCGGACCGCGCCTTCGGGCTCGTGAGCCTCGTCGGGCGGCTGGGCTCGGGCCTGCCGTACACGCCCTCGCGCCGCGGCGAGGCGACGTCCGCCCCCAACTCGGCGCGCCGCCCGGCCGTCGCCTCCGTGGACCTGTTCGCGACGCGCCAGGTGCGCGTCGGCGGCCTCCGGCCCGGCCTCTTCCTGCGCGTCTACAACCTCTTCGACACGGCCAACCTGACCAACGTCTACTCGGACACCGGGCTGGCCACGCCGAACCTCCAGTCGTACAACGCCGCGCCCGCCGGCCTCAACACGCGCGACGCCTTCCTGCTGCGGCCGGACTTCTACTCGGCCCCGCGCCAGATCCAGTTCGGCGCCTCCGTCGACTTCTGAGGTGATCGGTACGGGGTTCTGGGTACAGGGTACTCGGGCTCCCGTCCCTCGTGTTCGCTGGCTTGTACCCCGCACCCTGTACCCCGTACCGGTTTTATGCTCCGCGCTTCCGCCCTCGCCCTTCTCGCCCTCGCCGCGCTGCCAGCCGCCGCGCAGCGCCTGCCGGACCCGAACCCGGGCAACCCGCAGCTCACGCAGTGGGGCATCCTCGACGGCAACCGGGTCCGCACGCTCTACGCCAACCACGGCGAGATCGCGCGCTACCCGGACCAGCCCTCGGCCGAGTGGCCCAAGGGCTCGGGGCACTCGTACATCGACGGCATCGCCTTCATCGTGTCCGCTGCCGCGCGCAACGAAGCCGGGCAGCCGATCTACCCGATGTCCACCAACTACCGCGAGGACATCGACCGCGACCCCGTCACGCAGGTCCCGTGGGGCTGGGCGCCCGTCCCGGGCTACTCCAACCCGCGCCAGGGCAGCCCCGCCCGCAGCGACGACCCGCGCACGTGGCCCGCGCGCTGGCCGGACCGCCCGATCGACTGGGCGGGCCAGTGGAACGGCCTCTTCGGCCGCGGCGTGACCAACGCCGACGTCGAGACGTACTTCGTCATGGACGACGCCAACGACCCCGAGTGGACGCTGCCGCCGAACCGCTTCTTCCCGTGCCCCGGCCAGCCGGCGCGCGGCGGACTCGGGCTCGAGGTCGCGGTGCGCGGCCTCCAGTGGAATCACCCGCTCGCGCAGGACGTCATCTTCTGGGTCTACGAGATCACCAACGAGTGCGGCCAGGACTACGACGACGTCGTGTTCGCGCAGTACATCGACTGGGGCGTCGGCGGCACGGACGACTCGGGCGACGACGAGGGCGCGTACAACACGCGCCTCGACCTCGCCTTCGCCTACGACGCCGACGGCATCGGCTCGCCGGGCGGCTTCAGCCCCGTCGGGACCGCCGGCTACGCCTTCCTCGAGTCGCCGGGCAACTCCACCGACGGCCGCGACAACGACGAGGACGGCATCACGGACGAGCGCCGCGACTCGGGCCCGGGCACGCTCATCGAGGGCGCGGACGCCATCCGCGCCGCCGTCGCCGCCCGCTACGACCTCACCCGATTCGAGCGCTTCTACGGGCTGCTCGCCAACACCGCCGCCGTCCGCGCCGGCCGCTGGTGGACGGGCGACGAGAACCTCAACTGGCAGGCGTACACCGACAGCGACGGCGACGGCCAGTTCACGACGGGCGAACCGCTCAACGACGACGTCGGCGCGGACGGCCTCGGGCCGCAGGCCGGGAACTACCCCGGCCGCGACATCGGCGAGGGCGACGGCCGCCCGACGGCCGGCGAGCCCAACTTCGACGCGCTCGACAAGGACGAGTCCGACCAGATCGGCCTGACCGGCTTCAAGATCTTCAACGTCCACGACTTCGAGCTCACCGACGACGAGCAGGACTACCGCGTCTTCCGCGAGGCCCTGCCGCCGCAGGACGTCGTGCTCGAGGGCGGTCGCAACCTCGGGATGTTCTTCGCCTCGGGGCCGTTCCCGCTGCGCGCGGGCCAGACCGAGCGCTTCTCGATGGCGCTCATCTTCGCCGACAAGGACTTCACGGACCCGCGCCAGATCGACAACTCGTCGCTCGCGCGCAAGAAGCAGACCGTCCAGGCGATCTACAACGCCAACTACCAGTTCGCCCGCCCGCCGGACAAGCCCACGCTGCGCGCGACGCCCGGCAACGGCGAGGTCACGCTCTCGTGGGACAGCCGCGCCGAGCTGAGCTACGACCCGTTCCTGCGCGAGTTCGACTTCGAGGGCTACATGATCTACCGCTCGACGGAGCCCAACTTCCGCGAGAACCTGCTCGTCACCGACTCCTACGGCAACCCGATCTACCAGCGCCCGCTGGCCCAGTTCGACCTCGTCAACAACGTCCGCGGGCTGCACCCGGTGCCCGTCAACGGCGTCCAGTTCAACCTCGGCACCGACTCGGGCCTGCGCCACAGTTACGTGGACCGCGACGTCGTCAACGGCCAGACGTACTACTACGCGCTCGTCGCCTACGACCGCGGCCTCGTGAACCGCAACCCCGACGGCTCCTTCCCGACGACGCCCGACGGCCAGATCGACGGCCTCTCGCCCTCGATCACGACGGCGATCATCAACAACGACCTCGCGGGCAACGTTGCCGTCGACATCAACACGGCGCAGGTGACGCCGCGCGCGCCGGCCGCGGGCTACGTCGCGCCCGAGGTCGCGAGCTACACGGCCAACGTGCGCGGCACGGCCCGGGTCGAGCTCTCGATCGTCGCCCCGAGCGCGCTCCGCGCCGAGGGCCGCTACCGGCTCGAGTTCACCAACCCGGACCCGTTCGACACCAGCATCACGCCGACGTACCAGCTCGTCGACACGGTGACCGGAGCGGTGCTGGACGACGGGACGGTCCGCCCCGGGCTCAACGAGCTGCCGCTGACCGACGGCTTCGCGCTCACGCTCACAGCCCCGGAGGCCATCGTCGTCGCGGACTCGGCCGTCACGTTCACCGCCGGCGACGGCGGCACCTACGTGCCCGTCGTGCGGCCGGGCACGACGTCGCCCGTCGTCGCGCCGGGCCGCTACGTGCCCTTCCCGTACAACTTCGAGATCCGGTGGGCGCCGGCCGGCACGTTCCCGCAGACGAGCCTCGTGCTCGCCTTCGGGCAGCGCGCGACGCCGCTGCCGTTCGAGGTCTGGAACACGACGCTGAACCGCCGCCAGGACGTCCTGCTGATCGAGGACAACCCGGACCTGCGCAACCAGCAGTGGGACCCCGGCGACCTCATCATCTTCGTCGACGGCCTCACCCCGGGCGCGACGCCGACGCAGGCCGGCGGCGCATGGCGCGCCGGCTGGGCCGTCCGCCTGCTCCCGCCCGACGCCGGCACCGCGCCGCGCGCGCCCGCGCCCGGAGCCGTCCTCTCGATTCGCCCGACCAAGCCCTTCGCGACCGGCGACCGCATCGATTTCGCGTTCACCGCCCCGTCGTTCGACGCCGCCGCCGCCCGCGAACAGCTCGGCGACGTCTACGTCGTGCCCAACCCGTACGTCGCGACGAGCCTGTTCGAGCCGGCCAACCCGTATCTCGTCGGCCGCGGCGAACGGCGGATCCTGTTCATGAACCTGCCCCCGCAGTGCACGATCCGGATCTACACGATCACCGGCGACCTCGTCCAGACGCTGTCCCACGACTCGAGCGTCGATGACGGCCAGGAGCCCTGGAATCTGGTCTCGCGCGACGGGATGGACGTCTCCTACGGGGTTTACCTCTTCCACGTCGACGCCCCGGGCGTCGGCCAGAGCGTCGGGCGCTTCGCCCTCATCAAGTAGTAGGCCACGGCGAGCGGCAAGCGACTGGCTGCACCCCACCGATCCCATGAAACCACTCCTTCTCGGCGTCGCGCTCGCGCTCGCGGCCGGCCCGGCCGCCGCGCAGTCCGTCTCGCGCTCCGGCACGACGGCCGGCGCCTTCCTCCAGATCGGCGTCGGGCCGCGCGCGGCCGGCCTCGGCGGCGCCGTCACGGCCGGCGTCTCGGACGGGACGGCGCTCTACTGGAACCCGGCCGGGCTCGCCCAGATGACGACCGGCGAGGTCGTGACGTCGCACGCCGAGTGGCTCGGCGACGTCCGCCACGACTACGTCGGCGTCGCCGTCCCGCTCGCCGGCGGCGTCGTCGGGGCCAGCGTGACGCTGATGGGCGTGCCCGAGCAAGAGGTCCGTACCGAGCTCAACCAGGCCGGCACCGGCGAGACCTTCGACGCCTCGAGCACCGCGCTCGGGCTGACCTACGGCCGCGCCATCACCGACCGCTTCGCTCTCGGCGGGACCGTCAAGCTCATCCAGGAGCGCATCTGGCACTCGTCCGCCCAGGCCGTCGCCTTCGACGTCGGGACGCAGTTCCGGACCGACTTCTTCGGCGGCCTCACCATCGGCGCGCAGCTCTCCAACTTCGGCACCGACCTGCGCCTCAACGGCCGCGACCTCCGCACGACCGTGGACCCGGCGCCGGCGCAGGACGGCAACAACGGCCAGATCCCGGCCGACTACGCGCTCGACGCGTGGAGCCTGCCGCTGGACTTCAAGCTCGGCGTCGTCGCCCGGCCGCTGAACACGCCGCTGAGCCAGCTCACGGTCGCTGTAGACGCGCTGCACCCGTCGTCTAATTACGAGAGCCTCAACGTGGGCGCGGAGTACGGCTTCCGCGAGCGCTTCTTTCTCCGCGGCGGCTTCCAGGGCCTGTTCCTCGACGACGCCGAGGGCGGCATGTCGCTCGGCTTTGGCGTGCATCAGCCGCTTCCGTACCCCAACGGCATGGCCAAGCTGGACTTCGCCTACCGCGACGCCGGCCGCCTCGGCCGCGTCCAGACCATCGGCCTGAGCCTGACTTTTTAGGGGGGAAGGGTCTCGGAGTGGAAGGGTCGAAGGGGGAATGCCCGTCAGCCCTGAGATCCCGCATGTCCCCTTTCACCTTTTTACCCCTTCCACCCTGTGACCCCGCCGATGCGCCTCGCCTCGTTCCTGCTCGTCCTCGTCTCCGGCATGCTCGCGGCGTGTGGCGGTGGCGAGCGCGCGGCCGAGGCGGCCGGCGGGCCGGTGCGCCTCGTCTACTGGTCCGCCCAGAACGGCGAGGAGCGGACGCTCGCGGACACGCTGACGGCCCGCTGGAACCGGACGCACCCGGACATCCAGGTGACGGTCCAGCCGATCCCGTCCGGGCAATCCTCCGAGGAAGTCATCCTGGCCTCGATCGTCGCCGGGACGACGCCCGACATCTGCTCCAACATCTGGCCGGGCGTGCTCCACGACCTCGTCCGCTCGCAGGGCGTCGTCCGGCTGGACGAGATGCCGGGCTTCGACAGCCTCATGACGGCGCGCGTGCCGCCCGAGCTCGTCGAGCGCTTCCGGTCGCCGGACGGCCACTTCTACCAACTGCCCTGGAAGACGAACCCGATCCTGATGATGTATAACCCGGCGATGCTCCGCACGGCCGGCGTGACCCGCGTCCCGCGGACGTACTCCGAGTACCTCGCCGCGGCCGACCTCGTCACGAAGGACACCGACGGCGACGGCCGGACCGACCGCTGGATGGGCGCGCGCGACATCCGCCCGATCTGGTGGCAGCGCTACTTCGACGTCTACCCGCTCTACGTCGCGGCCTCCGGCGGGCGGACGCTCTTCGACGACCAGGGCCAGCTCGCGATCGACTCGACGGCCATGACGGGCGTAATGGGCTTCTTCCAGACGCTCTACGCCCGCGGCGACTACCCGCGCTCGACGCTCCAGGGCAACGCCTTCGCCCAGCAGCGCATCGCGACCGAGTTCACGGGCCCGTGGACCATCGGCTGGCTGAGCGAGAATGCGCCCGACGTGCCCGTCGACTTCGCCCCCGTGCCCGTCCCGGACGGGATGCCGCTCGGGGACGGCCCGCCGGTCACGTATGGCGACTACAAGAACATCGCGCTCTTCTCCTCGACGCGGCACCCGCGCGAGGCGTGGGCCTTCGCGCAGTTCCTCGTCTCGCCCGAGGCCGACCGCATGCTGATCGAGACGACGCGCCAGATCCCGCTCCGCCGCGGCCTCCTAGACGATCCCGCGCTCGCCGCCTTCTTCACGGCCAACCCGACCATGCGCCGCTTCGCCGAGCAGGCCAGCGCCACGCGCGGCGTCGACGCCGTGCCGAACCTGCCCGAGACGCTGGACGCCGTCGCGCAGGGCTACGAGCGCGCCGTCTACGGTATCGAGACGCCGGCCGAGGTCGTCCGCAGCGTCACCGCCCGCATCGGGGTCCTGGCCGACTGGGCGCGATGATGGACACGACTGAGACCACCGAGACCCTCGTCCCGGTCGCGCAGCCCGCGACCGACACGCCGGCCGTCGTCGCCCGCGCCGCCGCCGTGCCCCGCGCGCGGCGCGCAAAGTCCGACTGGCGCGGGGCTGCCTTCGCCGCGCCCTACCTCGCGCACCTCGCGGTGTTCTTCGGCTACCCGATGGTCTTCGCGATCGTGCTCGTGTTCCACCGCTGGGACGTGGTCACGCCGATGGAGTGGATCGGGACGGGCAACATCACGCGCCTCGCGTCGGACGACCTCTTCGCGCGGGCGATGCTCAACACGGGTGTCTTCCTCGCGCTGCACATCCCGCTCCAGATCGGCGTGGCGCTCCTCTTCGCCGAGTTGCTCAACGGCAAGCTCAAAGGGCGGGGCATCTTCCGGACGATCTACTTCCTGCCCGTCGTCGTGTCGGGCGTCGTGGTGACGATCCTGTTCCAGCAGCTGTTCGCCTTCGAC
>JBBSUZ010000088.1:0-10404 GCA_038233965.1 Rhodothermales bacterium
GGGGATTGGGGATTGGGGAAATTCGCAGACGTCCATCTGTCAGCCAACAGCCCCCCCGTTTCTCAGCCAGTCCCCAGTTCCTGTTTCCCAGTTCCCCTCACGCGGCCAGCGCGTTGGCCAGTTGCGTCCGGACGGCCCCGGCCAGCGGGGCGGTCGTGCGGATCGGGAGGCGGTAGGCGACCGGCGCCTCGGCGCCGACCGGCCGCACGCGGACGAGCGTCTGCGGCGGCACGCTGCGCCGGAGACGGAGCGCGGCGGCCTCGGTGATGAGCAGGTCCAGCCAGCCGTCGCCCTCCTGGACGGCCCGGATCTCGGCCCACTCGACCGTCGCGTCCCAGCGCAGGTCGCGGACGCCGCGCCAGTGCGTGTCGACGGCCCACGGCCGGTCGTCCGCGTTCCAGGCGGTGGCCGCGCCGGCTGCAGCCGATGCGACGGTAGCGATGAGGGCGAGCGCGAGGCTCAGAACGGAGAATCCACCGACGAAGACGATGCCCCCCGCGACCAGTACGCCAGCCCCGAGCGCGACCGTGACGCCCGTTCGGCCGCGCGGAGTCGCGAACCCGTCGGTGAGGCGCTCGCGGGGCGTTCGCTCGAGCGGGACCCGCATCGGCTGCCACGCCGAGACGACCGGGGTGCCGGACGTGCGGCGGCGATCGGCGGCGAGCGCGGCGGCCTCGATGTCGCTGGCGATGCGGTCGACGTCGAAGCCGTCGGCCTTGGGCGCGCCCGAGAGGATGACGTCGTAGGCGGCGCGGAGCGTCCGGAAGTCGTCCGTGGCCGTCGGCGACGGGTTGCGGTCCGGATGGAGCGCGAAGGCGCGCTGCCGGAACGCGCGCCGGACCTCGTCCGGCGTGGCCGACGGCGCGACGCCGAGCGTCTGGAACGGGGTTGGGACGGACATCGGGCGAGGCGTGGGCTCCGCCCGGTCGCGCAAGAGCCGTGCCGCTCCACCCGCGACGCCGTCTGTCATGCGACTCCGTCCGGTTCGGGCCCCACCTGGCCGACCGGTGATCGTCAGCGCCCGCTCACGAGTACGTCGTAGGTCGAGAGGTGGGTCGCATCCATCTCCGAGAGGTACGAATACGCCTCGTTGCGCTGCGGCGACTCGCGGAAGAGACTGGCGAGCTCGGTGAACTTGGCGCTGTAGAAGACGTCGGTCGCGTAGCGGCGGCGGTTGAACGTGAGGTAGAGCTCGTGGAGCGCCTCGAGCGAGGCGAGCGCGGCCGTCCACGAGGCCTCCGGCGTCGTGGTGAAGTGGTCGAGCGCGTCGAAGTGGTACGCGAACTGGGCGCGGCGCAGCGGGAGGAAGGTCGGGTCCAGCATCTGCTGCACGAGGTCGGACCGCGAGCGGTCGTCGGTCGAGTTGAGCGCCGTCCAGCCCTTGCCGAGGTCCGACGTGACGGCACGGCCGAGGTCGGCGACCTGCCGGGCCCGCTCCCAGTACGTCTGGCCGCCGAGCTCGCTGAACGTGTCGTAGTCCGTGCCGATGATGACGAGCGCGTAGAAGTCGAGGACGGACGAGAACGAGTCGAAGCGGTTGAGGTCGAGCGTGAGCGCCTGGCAGCGGGCGTAGTTGAACTGCCACGAGTTGTCGAGCAGGCGCAGCGTGGGCGAGCGCTGGGCCGTGCCGTAGATCGGGCGCGTGGCCTGGATGGCGATCTGGGCGTTGAACTGCGTCAGCGAGACGGCCTGCGTGATCGTGATCTGGACCGTGCAGTCGATCCGTTCGCGGTTGTCGTAGACGTCGTCCGTCCACGCGCGGTCGTTGAAGTAGCGCTCGACCTGGTTGCGGAGCTCGTCGAGGAACTCGTACTCGCTGCCCGTGAGCTGCTGGCGGTTGATGGCGACGGTGCAGTTGAGCTCCTGCGCGTGCGCGGGCGCCGCGCCGGCCGCGAGGGCGAGAACGAGCCCGAGGGCGAGCGTCAGTCGGGACATGAGCGAGCGGGTGATGACCAGAGCAAGCTAGCGCGTATGTTCGGCGGGCTCCCGTGCGGAACGGGGCGCCCTCCCCGCGAACGTCTTTCCCGCCGACTCTATGCGCCCGTTCAGATTCGCCTGTGCGCTTGCCCTCCTCGCGACGCTCGCCTCCCCGGCGCAGGCGCAGCTCGCCGAGGGCGGCGCGCGCGTGCTCGGCCTCGGCCGCGCCGGCGTCGCGCTGGGGCAGCAGTCGTGGGGCCACGTCAACCCGGCCGCGTGGTCCGGCCTCACGGAGCGCCGCGGCGCGCTGAGCGCGAGCCAGGCCTTCGGCCTGTCCGAGCGGCGCCTCGTGCAGCTCGCCGCCGCCGCGCCGACGCCCATCGGCACCGTCGCGCTCTCGGCGCGCTCGTACGGCTTCTCCGAGCGCCGCGAGACGCGCGTCGTCGCCGGCGTCGCGCGCGCGCTGAAGCTCAGCCGCACGCGCCGGCTGGACATCGGCGTCTCGGGCGGCATCGAGACGGCCTCGACCGAGGGCTTCGGCTCCGTCACCACCGCCCTCGTTTCCGTCGGCGTCCAGGGCGACGTCATCCCGGGCCTGCGCGCCGGCCTCGCCGGGCGCAACCTCGCGGGCATCCTCTGGAGCAACGACGAGGACGCGCGCCACTCGCTCGCGACCGTCCCCGCGATCACGGCCGGGCTGGCCTACTCGCCGTCCGCCATCGCGACCGTCGTGCTCGACGCCGAGCAGGACCTCGACGCCGGCCTGTCAATCCGCGGCGGGATCGAGGTCCGGCCCGTGCCCATGCTCGCGCTGCGCGTCGGCGCGGCCGACAACCCGGCGCGCCTCTCGGCCGGCGCCGGCATCCGCACCGGCGGCCTCCGTGCCGACATCTCCGTCGAGCGCCACGAGTCGCTCGGGATCACGCCGGCCGTGGGCATCGAGCTCGCGTTCTAGAGGACAGGCCGTTCGAAGAGTGAAGAGTCCGGACCGACCGCGTCGTCCCCTCTCGACCAGCATGCTCTTCGACCTGCATTCTCTTCACTCTTCAAACTGCATTTTCTGATGCGTCACGTCCTGCTCCTGATCGTCGCCCTCGCTGCAGCCGCGCCGGCGCTCGCGCAGACGCCGGACTCGACGCGCGTCCCGGCCGACTCGACCCTCACGCCGGACATCGACTCCCGCTTCGAGGCGCTCCTCGAGGACGACGCCGACGGCGACCCGACCGAGCTGCTCGAGCAGCTCGTCGACCTCCGCGAGCGACCGCTCGACGTCAACCTGGCCTCGGCCGACGAGCTCGCGCAGATCCCCTCGCTCGACCCGCTCACCGCGGCCGACGTCGTGCGCTACCGCGAGGCCAACGGGCCGTTCACGAGCCTGCCGCAGCTCCGCTCCGTCCCCGGCCTGACGGCGCAGGTCTACCTCGACGCCCGCCCCTACCTCACGATCGGGCCCCGGCTGCAGACGGCCGTCTCACGCGGGCTCCGCTTCCCACGCGCCCCGCGCCCGTCCGAGATCGCCGCCGGGCTCCAGTACACGGCCACGCAGCGCGTCCAGCGGCGCCTCAACGAGCAGGCCGGCTACCGCCTCGACCCCGGCGACTCGACGCGCACGTACCCCGGCTCGCCCGAGCGCATCTACACGCGCTTCACGGCCGCGTACCGCCGGCAGTTCAGCCTCAACGTGACGCTCGAGAAGGACCCCGGCGAGGCGTTCGCCTTCGACCCGAGCACCAACACGTTCGGCTACGATTACGTCTCAGCGAGCGCTGCGCTCCTGAAGGCCGGCCGCATCGAGGCCCTCGTCCTCGGCGACTTCGTGGCCGAGTTCGGGCAGGGCGTCGCGCTGTGGCGCGCGTCGGGCTTCGGCAAAGGCCCGGACGCCGTCGGCGGGCCCGTCCGCTCCGGGCGCGGCATCCGGCCGTACGGCTCGGTCGACGAGAACAACTTCTTCCGCGGCGCCGCGCTGTCGGTCGCCGTCACGCCGAGCATCTACGCCTCGGCCTTCGCGAGCCGCCGCGCCCGCGACGCGAGTGTCGACACGCTGGGGATCGACCTCGCCGACCCGGACCTCTCTCCGGACGCCATCGACGGCGCCGTCGTGACGTCGCTCTCCGCGACGGGCCTGCACCGGACGCCGTCGGAACTCGCGCGGAAGGGCGCGATCGAGGAGACGCTCTTTGGTGGGGCCGTCGAGGCCCGCTACCGCGGGCGCCGCGCGCAGGCCCGCCTGGGCATCGTCGCCACGCAGTCCGCCTTCGACACGCCGATCCAGCGCGGCAGCCGGATCGACCAGGCCTTCGACTTCGCCGGCGACGCCGCGACCATCGTCAGCGTCTACGGCGAGGCGCGGACGCGCGCGCTCCAGGCCTTCGGCGAGGGTGCGCGCGGGCCGGGCGGCGGTCTCGGCGGCGTGCTCGGGTTCGGGGCCGAGGTCGGCGGCGGGACGGAGATCCTGCTCGTCGGCCGCCACTACGACCGCGACTTCACGAGCCTCCACGGCTACCCGTTCGGCGAGCGCAACGGCATCGGCCGCAACGAGACCGGCCTCTACGCCGGCATCCGCCTGCGCCCGAGCCGCCAGTGGACCGTCAACGCGTACGTGGACCAGTACCGCTTCCCGTACCTCCGCTTCACCGTCCCGCGGCCGAGCGTCGGGCGCGAGGCGCTCATCACCGCCGAGGTCCGCCCGCGGCGCTACCTCCGGGCCTATTTCCAGGCGCGGACCGAGACGCGCGAGGTCGGCGTCGACGCGAACAACACGATCCCGGGGTCGACTGTCGGCGCGCTCGGCGAGGAGACGCGGCAGACGCTGCGCGTCCAGGGCGAGTGGGACACGAGCCGCACGATCCGCCTCCGGGCGCGCGTCGAGGGCTCGCGCGCCCGGCAGGCGTCGGACTTCGGCGAGCCACGCCCCGACGCCACGACGGGCGCGCTCGTATACCAGGACGTCCGCGTGCAGGCGTTCCCGTGGCTGCGCGTCGACACGCGCCTGACGCTCTTCCGCACGGACGACTACGACAGCCGCCTCTACGCGTTCGAGAACGACCTCACGGGCGTCTTCGCGATCCCGGCACTCTCGGGCCGCGGCGTCCGCGGCTACGTCCTGCTGGCGGCCGAGCCGGTGAGCGGGCTCGTGGTCCAGGCCAAGCTCGCCTCGACGTGGCTGCGCGGCGTGCGGCGCATCGGATCGGGCGCGAGCGAGGTCGAGGGCAACCGCGTGAGCGACGTCGGCCTCCAGCTCCGCTACCGCTTCTGAGCGGGGACGGACGTCACGCAGCGAGAGCGGGAATCGCCGTCACGGAGAACGAGCCGAGGTCAGCGCGCTCACTCGCATGCTCGACCGTCAGCCCGATCACGTAGCCACCCGCATCGTAGTCCAGCACGACATCTGGCGCGACCTCAGCCGCGTCCGCACTCGGCCCCGGACGCAGCGCGATGTAGAGCGTGTCGGTGTCAGGGAAGTACTCGAACGTCATGGTTCTGGGGGCGTGAAGGAGCGGTCCGGGAAGGCGTTGTGGAGTGTCTGCCCGTCCTCAAGCGTTACGACGCGCAGGTGCTTGCCTAACTCTGGAATGAAACGCCAGTACCGGATGCGCCCGTCGTTCTGAACCTCGCGCGCGTCTGGATCTCGAACCGTCGATTCGCACCACGCAAGCTCGATGTAGGGCCGTTCCCCGAGAACGCGGCGCTTGAAGTACTCGGTCTGTAGCATTCGGCCAAGCTAGCGTCTGGATGCGGGCTCAGTCTCGAACACGACGGTATCGAGGTCGTTGGCGACGCTGAGCAGGTGCGTCTGCGCGTCGCGGACGCCGCGGTTGTAGACGGCCGGCCCGGCCGCGGCCAGCACGGCGTCGACGAGGAAGCCGGCCTGCAGCGCGCCGACGGTCTCGTCGCGTTCAGACTGGAAAAAGACCTGGACGGCCTCGATGGCGAGGTCGCGAACGGTGTCGGGCAGCTTGACAGGCATCTCAGATCAGTCTGATTTGAACGGGCTTGCAGGAGGACGGCTCAGCCGCCGCAGGCGGGGGTCCATGCGACGACGCCGGCCTGCGCCGTGTTGAGCCACGCCGCCGGACGGTCGTCGCGCGGCACGAGCAGCACCCAGACCTCGGAGACCGGCGCCTGCATCATCTCGACGTCGCCGAGGCGCGCCTCGTAGACGCGGCCGCCGTAGACGAACGTCGTGTAGCCCTCGGACGTCGCGAGCACGCGCAGCTCGTCGCCCGCGGAGAGCCGCAGCGCGGGGGCCTCGCTGCCCGGCGCCGATGCCACCACGACGGCGGCGCGCAGCCGCACGCGCCCCGGCTCGAGCACGGCCGTGAGCGACTCCGAGTAGTCGTTGGCGTCGACGCGGCGCGACGCCTCGATGGTGCGCGTCGCGAGCGCGACGTCGGTCGGCGCAGAGCGCGCGCGGATGGCGGCCGACGTCTGCCACTGCGCCCGGCACGCGCCCGCGACGGCGCCGCCGGCGAGGTACGTCACCGCGACAGGTTCGAGAGGGGCCTGTGCCTGAGGTGCAGCCGTTCCCAGCAGGGCAGTGGTCAGGACGACGAGCAGAGCAGAGAGTCGGGGCATCGGGCGGGCGGTGGGAACGTCCCGAATCTAACCGGCGCGTCTTTTCACGACGCCCGCGACGGCCGTTCACGACGCCGCTGCACGGTTCGTGCGCGGCGTCCGTTTCTTGCGGCATGGAAATGCCCCTCGCCCAGGTTCAGCCGGTGCCCGCCCGCGCCGACCTCCGCTCGCTCGGCCGCGACGCGCTCGTCGCCTTCGCGACCGGCCTCGGCGAGCCGCGCTTCCGCGGGCAGCAGCTGTGGGAGTGGGTCCACGAGAAGGGCGCGACCGACTTCGCGGCCATGACCAACCTGCCGGCCGCGTTCCGCGCGCGCCTCGCCGAGACCGCCCGCATCGGGACGCTCGTCGAGGTCGCCCGGCAGCAGTCCGTGGACGGAACTGTCAAGGCGCTCCTGCGCCTCCCGACGGGCCGCCACGTCGAGGCCGTCCTCATCCCGGACGTCGACGAGGACGGCAAGGCGCGCCGGCTGACGGCCTGCGTGTCGAGCCAGGTCGGCTGCGCGATGGCGTGCTCGTTCTGCGCGACGGGCCGCATGGGCTTCCTCGAGAACCTCACGGCCGGCCAGATCGCGGACCAGGCGCACGCCATGAACGCCATCGCGACCGAGCGCTACGGCCGCGGCCTGACCAACGTCGTCTACATGGGCATGGGCGAGCCGATGCAGAACTACGCCGCCGTCGTAGCCAGCGTCGGGCTCATTACGGACGGGCTCGGGCTCGCGCCGCGCCGCGTGACGGTCTCGACGGTCGGTCTGGCCCGCCGCATCCGCGACGTGGCCGACGACCAGGCCGAGGGCCGCATCCCCGCGTTCGGCCTCGCGGTCAGCCTCCACGCGCCGACGGACGCACAGCGCTCGGCCATCATGCCCGTCAACCGCTCCGAGAAGACGGACCTGACGGCGCTCAAGGACGCCGTCCGCCACTACTACGCGCGCACGGGCCGGCCCGTGACGTACGAGTACTGCATGTTCGCCGGCGCCAACGACTCCGAGGCCGACGCCCGGGCGCTCGCCCGCGTCTCCGGGTGGGCGCCGTCCAAGATCAACCTCATCATGTACAACGCCGTCGCCGGGACCGGCTTCTCGCCGTCGAGCGAGGCGCGGCTGAACGCGTTCATCGCGGTCCTCGTGCAACGCGGCGTGCGCGTGACCGTCCGCCGCAGCCGCGGGCAGGACATCGACGCGGCCTGCGGTCAGCTCGCGGTCACGACCGAGCCGGCGGGCTGAGTCGGCGGCGTGCGGACGCGCGCCTTGGCCTCCCACACGGCGCGGCACGCGTCCGCCGAGAGGTGCAACTCGACGCCGCCGGCCACGCGCAGCATCGCGCCGCCGCTCTGGCCGGGGTCGAGGCTGTAGATCGAGGCCCACGCGAGCCAGAACGTCCGGCCCGGATACGGGTCGAGGCTCACGCAGAGGCCGTCGGGCTCGACCGAGAGCGTGCCGCCAGGGCCGGGAAGCGAGGCCAGTGCGTAGGTCCTCGCACCGGGCGACGCATCGCGGCTCGGGCAGGAATCAGCGAATGCGGTCCAACGGGCGGCGCGACGGCGCGCCTTGCCCGCACGGCGCAACACGACGGCGATGATCCACCAGCCGAGCGCGAACGCGACGACGGCCAGCACACCGGCCTGAATCCAGAACGAGGACGCCATTACACCAGACAAAAAGGAATCGGCAACTTAGGTCCAGCGGGCTCCACGGCGTATCAGTGTCCGAAAAAACAGGGCTCTACCCCTGCTCGGCCTCGAAGCGCGCCATGAAGCTCACGAGCGCCTCGACGGCCGCGAGCGGGACGGCGTTGTACAGCGACGCCCGGATGCCGCCGACGGTGCGGTAGCCCTTGAGCGCGAGCAGGCCCTCGCGCTCGGCGTCGGCGGCGAAGCGGGCGTCGAGATCGGGCGTGGGGAGGCGAAAGCAGACGTTCATCTGCGACCGGCTATCTCGCTGTGCGACTGGCAGATAAAAGCCGCTCGCGTCGAGAGTACTGTAGAGCAGATCGGCCTTGACGCGGTTGGCCGCCTGCATCGCGCCGAGGCCGCCCTGCCGCTCGATCCAGCCGAGGACCTTGTCGACGACGTAGATCGCGAACACGGGCGGCGTGTTGTGCATCGTGCCGGTGTGCGAGCCGTAGTCGAGCATGGTCGGCAGGTCCGGCTTGCGCGTGGCGAGAAACGCGTCGCGGACGAGGACGGCCGTGACGCCGGCGAGGCCGATGTTCTTCTGCGCGCCCGCGTAGATCAGCCCGTAGCGGTCGGCGTCGATAGGCCGCGAGAGGAAGTCGCTGGACGCGTCGCAGACGAGCGGGACGGCGGCGACGGGCTCGGTCGCGTGCTGCGTCCCGTAGATCGTGTTGTTGGACGTGAAGTGGAGGTAGGCCGCGCCGTCGTCGAGGTCGAGCCTGTCCGGAATGCGGTCGTAGCCTGTCTCGCGCGACGAGCCCGCGATGCGGACGCCGCCGACGCGCCGGGCCTCGGCGATGGCCTTTGCTGCCCAGACGCCGGTGTCGATGTGATCCGCCGAAGCCTCTGCCCGCAGGAAGTTGAGCGGCACCTGGTAGAACTGCGTCGACGCGCCGCCCTGTAGGAACATGACGGTCCAGTCGTCGCCCAGCCCGAGCAGCGTCTTGGTGCGGGCGCGGGCGCGCTCGAAGATCTCGACGAAGGCGGGCGAGCGGTGGCTGACCTCGGCGATGGACGCGCCGAGGCCGGGGTACGCGAGCAACTCGTCGCGGACCTCCTCGAGGACCTCGGTCGGGAGGGCGCCGGGTCCGGCGGAAAAGTTGTGCTGGCGGGCGTTGAGGTCGGCGGGCGTCGTGGGCATCCTCAATCGGGTCGAGATAGGTAGAGGCACAGCACGCTGTGCCCGTGCCCCGGTTCGCCGCATCGCCATTCGGGAAGGCAGGCACAGCATGCTGTGCCCCTACGTCGACCGTGTCGTGGACGGGCGCCGATTCCGCGGAGGCGGCGTCACCCGGCGACGGCGGCGGCGGTGAGGGCCTGCATCCGCGCGACGGCCGTCTCGGCGAACCGGACCTGGAGGTGGCGCCCGAAGATCGCGAAGCCCAGCCTGTAGAACGGGTTCGAGATCCGGTCCGGCCGCGAGACGGCGTCGACGCGGAACTGGACGCGGCCGGTCTCGGCGACCTTGCGGACGCGGAACGTGATCTCGCCGCGCTCGAAGTGGCCCGGCAGCGTCGCGTAGCCGTAGCCCCAGTCGCGCGCCGGCCCGTCATCCGTCTCGACCGTCTCGTCGATCTCGTCGCCGACGCGGACGCCGAACCAGAACGTGACGCCGAGGAAGCGGGCGCGGAGCAGCATCGGGCGGCCCGAGACGGGCCCGTCGGGGGCGAAGAGGCCGGTGATGAGCCGCGGGTCCGGGAAGGCGTAGTCGCGGACGAGCCGGCAGGCGGCGGCCCACGACGCGCCGGGCGCGCCGGCCGGGAGGGGCTCGCCGGGCGGCTCGGGCGGAAGGTCGCCGGCGTAGTGGTCGACGTGCCAGCCCGTCGCGGCCGTGAACGTCGAGCGCTGCGCGAGGTCGACCGTGACGGGCAGGTCGCGGAGGGCCTCGATGCGGTCGCGGTAGCGTTCCCAGTCCGCGGGCCGCCGCGTCTTGCGCGCCCGCGTCCGGCGGACGTCCGGGCCGAGCCGCTCGGGCGCGACCGGCGACGTCGCCGACAGTCCGGTGGGGTCGTCGCCCGCGTGTTCGCCCGCGTGCTCGGAGAGGTCGCGGCGCTCGGCCGGGGTCTCGGGCTCGCGCTCCGTCAGGACGTCGACCGGCCCGAGACGGCGGCCGCCGCTCGCGTCCACGACCGCCTGGCACATGAACGTCCACGTCGCCTGCTGAGCCGTCTGCGCCAGCCCGAGCACGTCGTACGCGACGTGTACGGCCGGCGTCGCGGAGCGCGCCCACGACTCCA
>JBBSUZ010000089.1:0-10329 GCA_038233965.1 Rhodothermales bacterium
CGAGACTGTGGACGAGCGTGCGGTAGTCCACGCCGTCGTACGAGACGGAGCGGGCCGTGTAGAGCCCCATCGACTTGAGGTCTTTGGCGACGAGCTCCATCGCGGCGATGCCGCCGGCCGACACTTTCTCGACGAACGCCTCAGGGCTGGGGAAGGGCGTGCCGCGGCCCCAGAGGCCGAGGCGCGCGGCGTAGGCGAGGTTTGCGACCTCGGTGGCCCCGGTCGCGCTCGCGTAGACGACGCGGGCGTCCGGTAGCCGGTCTTGAAGGTCCACGACCGCGAGTGCGCGCCTCGACGCCTTGCGGACGCCGCGGCTGCCCTGGGTGTCGAGTGCGGAAGCGGCGTTGTGCGACTCGTCGAAGACGACGACGCCCTCGAAGGTCTCGGCCGAGGCTGTCTCTCCCCCGCCCGCGAGCCAGGCCACGACCTGTTCCATGCGGTCGAGGCCGGTCGCCTTCCGGCCGGCGCCGGATGCGCGGCCAGTACCGGACGGGCTTTGTCCGTTCGCGGAGCTCTCGGTCGTACAGGTCTGCCTGCCCGACGGCTTCGCCTTCAGCGTGTCGTAGCTCGCGAAGCAGATGCCGTCTGCGCGCGTGATCGGACCGTTGCAGTCGCCGAGATCGAACACAAAGTCTGCCGGGCCGCCGAGCGCCGTCCAGTCACGGACGGCGTCGCGCATGAGGTTCCGGTTCTCGCTGACCCAGAGGGCGCGGCGGCGGCCCTGGAGCACGTTGTCGAGCAGGATGCCCGCGACCTGCCGTCCCTTACCGACGCCGGTCCCATCGCCGAGGAAGAAGCCCTGTCGAGGTTCAGTCTCTCCTGTGACGGCGGCGGGCAGGTGCTGGGCGTGCGCCTGTCCGCCGCGGCACACGGTCTCGATCTGTGCGCCAGAGAGCGTGCCCGCGTCTACGAGACGCTGAGGCAGCACGGGACGGTAGTCGCAGCGCGGGAGCGTCGCCGCAGCCATCGCGGCCGACTCGACGAGCGCCGTTGGGTGGTCTTGCGCGCCCTGGACGCAGAGGCGCGGGCGGTAGGCGTCGAAGACGCTCGCCGTGAGCGCCTCTCGGGATGTGCGCCGGATCTGGGGCTCGACCGTGAGCCGAACGGCCCGCGCGAACGGCCACGCCTCGACGTCCGGAGGTGGTGTTTCGGGTCCGACGCATGCCGCGATGCGCGCGCGCGTGGTCGGCTGGAAGAGAAGGTGAAGGAAATCGAGCTGCGCTGGGTGCTCAGCTGTGAGAGATGCAGAGGCCATCGGAGGGTCCGGCTCGCCCCGGTTTCGGGGGCGCACGAGGTGCAGGACCTCTGGCGAGGCCCTGGCCCGCCGCGTTGACGGGCTCGCCCCACGGCCCGTCAGCGCGGCGGGCCGTGCTCGTGCGTCCTCCCCAATTCTCCAGGGGCCCTCTACGGAACCACCCTGGCCTTCGATAACGGCGCTTATCAGGTTCGTGGCCGAAAGACACTCCGATGCTGATCTGGGAGCAGCATGCTGGGAGGCTGGGGGATGCGACCCTCTCGCGGGTATCTCCCTTGATCATGCCCGAGCCGACCGACCCAACCCTTACCGCCCGCATCCGCTCCGGAGACCGGGTGGCCTTCGAGGCCCTCTTCCGAGCGGTCCAGCCGGAGCTCGCGCGCTATGCCCGCTCACTCGCCTCGGGTGATGCGGAAGACGCTCGCGACGCCGTCCAGGACGCATTCGTCGCGCTGTGGCGTCGCCGCGAAACGCTCGACGCCGCAAAGTCAGTCCGCGCGCTGCTCTACGCGTCGGTCCGGCACCGGCTGCTGAACCACCACCGCGACACGTCACGCCGACGCAGTCTCCTCACCACGATGGACCCGCCTTCGGCTCCAGATGCGCCTGACGATTCAATCGACGCCGCGCTCGTCACCGGACTCATTCGGGTTCGCCTCGCCTCGCTGCCCGACAGGCAACGCGAAGCGTTCGCACTCAGCCGCTTCGACGGCCTAAGCCACGCCGAGGTCGGCGCCGTGATGGGCTGCTCGACCAAGACCGTCGAGAACCACATCGGCCGGGCACTGACGGCTCTCCGAGACTACGTCCGTCGCCATGCTCCCGACGCCCTCTCCTGACGCTATGGACACGCCTCCCGACCTTCTCGCCTGGATCGACCAGCAGGACGTAGCCGACCGTGCGTCGCTCGTGCAGACGTGGGCGCTCGCGGCTGGTGCCGCAGATCTCACCCCGCCGCTCACGGACGGTGCCTGGATGCACCTCGTAGCAGCGCTCGACGCTCCAGCGTCCACAACCAGACACGCATCGGATCGCCATGCCGTGCGCGCGTCACGGCGGCTCTGGGGCGTCGTCGGCGGCGGGGTTGCGCTCGCGCTCGTCATGATGGCCGTCGCCTTCGTTCCGGTGACGGCAAGCGCTTCGGGCGGTGTCGCTCGCATCGGCCTCCCGGACGGGAGCACGGCGGCGCTCGCGCCAGGCTCCGAGATCAGCTACCGCCGCGGTCTGTGGGGGTCCGCGCGGACGGTCACGCTGAGCGGGCAGGCCTTGTTCGACGTGCAGGCCGAGGGTCGGCCGTTCCGGGTCGAGACAGTGCAGGCGCAGGTAGACGTGCTCGGGACGGCCTTCGACGTGCGCGCGTGGCCCGGCGCCGCGGCCGAGACGGCGGTGACCGTTCTGCGCGGCGCGGTCCGGCTGTCCGGCGGCGGCGCGAGCGTCCGCCTCTCGCCCGGCGAGACGAGCGTCGTCGCAGGAGGCTCGCCGTCAGCACCGGCGCGGGCCGACACGGCGGCCGTCGTGGCGTGGCAGCGGGGCGCGTTCTCCGTCGTCGACGCGCCGCTCGGCGCCGTTGCCGCGGCCGTCGAAGGGCGTTTCGGTGGGGCGGTGCGGCTGGGGGCGGGCGTCGACCCGGCGCAGCGCGTGACGCTCTTCCTGCCCGCACCACGGACCGCGGCCGACCCACTCGGCGACGTCGCGGCCTACCTCAACCTTCGCCTTCAGGCTGGCGTTGGCCAGTACGGCCTTCTTACCCGATGACGCTCCGCTTCGCCCGGCTCGCCGCGATCCTCGCCACGATCCTCACCACGGCCCTCGCCGCGACTGGTGCCTCGGCGCAGACTCGTACGCCGCTCGACGACGCCCTGCGCGCACTTGCCGAGCAGCGCGGCCTGCGCCTCGTCTATGGGCCCGCTCTCGTTGCCGGCGTCCAGACGTCTTGCCCAGCGTCGACCCGCACGTCGGCCCAGCCGGCCGAGGCTGTCCTCGACTGCATCCTCGGCGGGACCGGTCTCGAGGCGAGCCGGTTGCCCTCGGGCACGGTCGCGCTGTACCGCGCCGTGGCACCGCGGCCGGTTGCGCCGCCCCGGCCGACGCCGCAGGCTCGACCCCGGACACGGACACCACGCCTCGTGGCACCGCGGACGACGCACACGGTCAGCGGCTTCGTGACAGACGCCGCGACCGGCGAGGTGCTCATCGGGGCGTCCGTCGTCGCGGCGGGCCTCGGGCGAGGCACCGCGACGAACACCTACGGCTTCTTCTCGCTCCCGCTGCCCGAGGGATCGGTCCGAGTCGAGATCCGCTACGTCGGGTATGCGTCGCGGACCGAAACGCTTCGCCTGTTCAGAGACGTACGGCTCGACGTGCCGCTCGAGGCCGCACCGGGCCTGCAAGAGGTCGTCGTCGAGACGACGCCGGACGCAGCAGGCATCGCCGTTCCGGGCGCGGTCCGGCTCACGGCGCAGGACGTGGAGCGCGTGCCGGCGCTGCTCGGCGAGGCCGACCCGTTGAAGGCGCTTCAGCTGTCGCCGGCCGTCCACGCCGGCGCCGAGGGCACGACCGGCCTCCACGTCCGCGGCGGCTCACCGGACCAGACGCTGCTGCTGCTCGACGGCGCGCCGGTCTACAACGCGAGCCACCTCGCTGGCGCCGTCTCGGTCTTCAACTCGGACGCGCTCCAGTCGGCCCTGCTCGTGCCTGGAGCACCGCCGGCGCGCTACGGAGACCGCCTCTCGGCCGTCGTCGACGTGACGCAGCGCGAGGGCAGCCGAGAGCGCCGGCAGGCGACGGCGACGATCGGCCTGCTCGCCTCGCGCGCCATCGTCGAGGGTCCGGTCGCGGGCGGCCGCGGCGCCTTCCTCGTCTCCGGCCGCCGCAGCTACGCCGACCTGCTGCTCGCGCCGCTGATCATCGCGGGCGACGGCTACTCGGTCGGCTACGCGCTCTCAGACCTGAGCGCCAAGGTGAACCTCGACTTCGGCGCCCGCACGCGCGTCTTCGCGAGCGCGTACACCGGCGCCGATCGCTTCCACAGGTCGCAGAACGAGACGTTCGGCAGCCCCGACCCCCTGCTCGCCCGAACCGAGTCCGAGTCGACGCGTCTCGGATGGGGCAACCAGACCGCGACGGTCCGCGCGACGCATCTCGTCTCGCCGCGCGTCTTCGCGAGCGGGCTTGCCTACGTCAGCTGGTACGCCTTCAGCGCCGAACGTGAGGCGGGCAACACGTACCCGGAGGGCTCGCCGCTAACGAGCCGCACGACGCGCTTCGAGCAGACGTCGGGACTGTTCGACCTCGCTGCTCAGGGCGACATCGAGGTGTCGGCCGAGGCGCTCGGGATTGCCCACGATGCCGCCGCCGGCGCCAGCATCGGCCGCCGCACGTTCCGCCCTGCCGCCGTCCTGCGGTCCCAAACGACCGGTGCCGACGAAACGCAGAGTGAGACCGCAGACCGCATCGCGACGCTCGGCGGCAGCGCCTACGTCTCCGACGCCGTCCGGCTCGGGCGCATGCGCCTCGAGGGCGGGCTCCGGCTCGGCGTGCTCGGTGTGCGGGGCCGTGTCTTTGCCGCGCTCCAGCCGCGCCTCGCCGCATCGGCGCCGGTCGGTGCCTTCACCCTGCGCGCCTCGGGCGGGCGGACGTGGCAGCCGATGCACCTGCTCTCCAACCCCGGCATCGGGCTGCCGACGGACCTGTGGGTGCCAGCGACGGAGCGCGTCCGGCCGGAGTCGGCATGGCAGGGCGCGGTCGAGGCCGAGCGGGCGCTCGGGCTCGGGTGGCGCGCCTCGGCCGGCGTCTTCGCCAAGACGATGACCGGCCTCGTCGAGTACGCCGACGGCGTGGGCTTCTTCAACGCGGGCGCGCAGTGGGAGGACGAGGTGACAACGGGGACGGGCCGCGCGTGGGGCCTCGAACTCGCCGCGCAGCGCTCGGGTGGCCGCACCGACGTTCAACTCGGCTATGCGCTCTCGCGCTCGACGCGCACGTTCGCCGAGATCGACCTCGGGCAGACGTTCCCCTACCGCTACGACCGCACGCACGACCTGTCGCTCGCCGTCACGCGGCACCTCTCGCCGCGGCGGCGCCTCACGGTCCTCGTCGTCTACGCGACCGGTGCTGCGGTGACCGTGCCGGTCGCGCGCTCTGGCGTCGGGCTCCTTTACAGCGACCGAAACGCAGGCCGCTTCCCGGCCTACGCCCGCGCCGACGTGTCGTACGAGGTCGACTACGGGCGCGGGCGGCTTGCGCTCGGCCTGTACAACGTCACCAACCGTCTCAACCCGTTCTACGGGACCTTCGGGGAGGAATTTCGCGAGGGGGGGCAGACGCTCTCCGAGGGGACGCGCTACGTCTCCCTCTTCCCGGTCCTGCCCTCAGTGAGCTACCGTTTCACGATCCGATGACCACCTTCCACACGGCCGTCGCCGTCGCATTCGTCGTCCTGCTCGCCGGCTGCGAGACGTTCGTCGACGCCGATCCGACCAGCGTCACGCCCACCATCGCCGTCCAGGGCCTCTTCGAGGCGGGCCAGCCGTGGTCGATCTACATCTCGCGGACCGTCCCGCTCAACTCGGGCATCTACTTCGGTTTCTCGCCCATCATCGACGCGGACGTCACGATCACGGCCGACGACGGGACGGTCGTCACGCTTCCTCTCCGGTCTCAGAGCGGCCTCTACGGTGCCGAGCGGCTCATCGGCGCAGACGGTAGCTACCCCGGTCTAGACGACCCGCAGTTCGAGGACGGACCGGGGCCCGAGGCGGGACGGACGTACACGCTCCGCGTCGAGGCGCCGGGCTTCCCGACGGCGACGGCAACGAGTCGCGCGCCCGAGGCACCCGGCGGCACCGGCGTCCGGCTCGTGCGCGGGTGGGTGCCCGACACGCAGACCTCCGGCGGCCGCACCATCACATTCTACTCGAACCCTATTCTCGCCGTGACGCTCGCCCCACAGAGCGCGCAGGAGTACCTCGAGGTGTCGTTCGTCAGCGCCGGCCTGGTCTCGGACGGAAATGGGAACCAGGAGGACTGCCAGGTCGGCAGCAGCACGTTCTTTACCGCGGCACCCATCCTGCGCGAGTCGACGTTCCTGAACGACCTGCAGGACGGGCCACGCCGCAGGGCGAGTTCCGTCTTTCCTGACTTCGGGGTGCTCGGGGTGGGACCGGTCACGATCGAGCTCGAGGGCGCGAACGCCGGCGGCTGCCTCGTCGGTGCCGACGTGTTCGCCGTGAGTGCGGACTACTTCCGCTACCAGCAGTCTCAGACTCGGCGTCTCTTGGCCGAAGAGAACCCGTTCGCGGAGCCCGTTCCGGCCTTCTCCAATGTCGTCGGCGGCGTCGGCGTCTTTGCCGGTAGGGCGCAGACGCGCCTCCGCATCAGCCGCTGACCAGGGCGATTCACGCAGGAGGCGCGAGGTGGACGACGCCGTCGGAGGGTGCAGCGCTGGTCTGCAAGGAGTCGGGGTTGTCCACGTCGCTACGGAGCAGCTCTGCGCCCACAGCCGCGACGGCGGCCGAGGCACAAGACCGGGCGTCGGGAGTGGGGCCGAGCGTCTGCGTTCGGCTCTAAATGCCAATGTCCGCCTCGGGGCTGAGTGTGGCGAGCGAGTCCGAAGGGCGCGGCAGCCATGTAACCGTTCGGGCGCGAGCCGGGTCTACCCCTCGACGCCTGCCTCCGCATGACCTCCGACTCCGACGCCTTCGCCCGCGCGCTGCGGCCGCACTACCACGACGCCGTGCGCTACTGCCGCGCGCTGTGCGCCCGGTGGGCACCGCACGAGGCCGAGGACGTGCTCCAGAATGCCCTTCTGCGCGCCTTCCAGGCCCATGCCCGCCTCCGCGATCCGGACCGCTTCCGACCATGGCTCTTCCAGATCCTCACGCGCACGCACGCGACGGCCGCGCGGCGCCACGCCCTTCGCCGCCTCGTCCCGTTCCCTCTCGATGACGGCGTGGCGCTCGGTCTGTTCACCGATCCCGTCGAGCCCGAACCGGCGCTGCACGCCGCATTGGCGCGCCTCGGTAGCAAGGAGCGCGCCGCGCTCCTGCTCTACGAAGTAGCCGGCTTCTCGGTCGAGGAGGTCCGCGAGGTTCAGGGCGACCGAACGGCCTCGGCCGTGAAGGTCCGCCTCCACCGCGCCCGGACACGCCTGCGAGAGATGCTTACCGAGGTGCCGCCCTTCACCGACGCAACCCATGCTGCCCATCCCGCCTGCGGGTCGTGACCCCGCGTTCGCCACGCTCCGCGAGGCGCCCGTCCCGGACCGGTTCGACGACCAGATGGCCCGCCTCCGCGCGGCGCCTCGCCGCGCGAACAGATTTGCCCGCGCCGCTGTGCTCGCGGCCGGGCTCGTGCTCGTCGCCGCTGCGTGTGCGGTTCCGGTGAGTGTCCAGAGCCCGCTCGGGTCCGCCGTTCGGTGGGCCGTGGCCGGGTCTGTAGGTGAGGGCCATGCCTCGGCGCGCGCGTTCGAGGCGGCCGTGCCCGAGGCGGACCGCCTCGTCGCGGCCGTGGACCCGGGCGCGGACTCGACGCGCTTCCGCTACGTCGTCGCGGGGCCCGAGCCGGACGTGGCCCCGCTGCGTGCGGACGCGGGCGTCCACGACGTCCACATTGAGGCCGTGACCGAGCCTGCTCGCGTGCCGCTCGGCGTGTGGGCCGCGCGCCAGCTCGGGGCCTCGCGGACGGTCCGGATCGGCACCGACCGCCTTCCCGACGCTGTCGTGCAGCGGCTGCTCGCGGCCCAGCTCGCCGAGACGGGCATCGACACCTCCGACATCGCCTTCACGGTCTCGCGCAACGAAACCGGCCGGCGGACGGTCCGCATCAGCGCCCGTGCCACGCGAGCAGGCGCGCGCACCGAGCTCACACTGCCCGTCGGGGCCGGCACGCTCGTCCGCGTCCGCGACGGCGTGATCGTGATGGGCGGGTTCCCGCGCGGGGTCACCGCCGACTCGCTCCGGGCGTTGAACACCGGCCCGATGCCTGCGCCCATCGTCGTCCGCCGCGGCTCCGACGGGCGGGCGGTGATGGCCGCAGTAGACTCGGTGTTTCGCGCGCGCGGCCTCGACCCGCGCGGCCTCGACGACATCCGCCGTACCCTCGACGCCGAACGCTCCGCTCGCCCGGCCGAGATGCCGGCCCCGCACACGCCTTCCTCCTCGCCACGCCCATGACCCGCCTCCCGCTCCTCGCTCTCCTGCTCGCCTCGGCCACTGTCGCCTCGGCCGCGCTCGCGCCTGCCGCGCGCGCGCAGCAGGGTACGGTGACCTACGAGGTCACGACGACGATCGAGATCACGCTGCCGCCCGAGATGCAGCAGTACGCCGACCGGATCCCGCGCACGCAGACGCAGACGCGCGTCCTCGCCTTCACCGAGGCGGCGACGCGGCCGACCGAGCCCACGCGCGACGCGGCCCCCGACCGCCCCCGCCGCGGCGAGCGTGGCGGCCGCCCGGACCGCCCCGGCCGCGGTGGCCCCATGATGATGCAGATGGGCACCCGCGCCCCGAGCGTCTCCTACACCGACCTCGACGCCGGCACGCGCGTGCTCCAGACCGACTTTCTCGGCCGCACCTTCCTCGTCACCAGCGACGTGCCGACGTACGCGTGGCGGCTCACGGGCGAGCAGGCCGAGTACCTCGGCTACCCCTGCCAGAAGGCGACGACGATGCGCGACTCGGTCGCCGTCGAGGCGTGGTTCGCGCCCGGCATCCCCGCCTCGGTCGGGCCAGACGAGTACGGCGGCCTGCCGGGCCTGATCCTGCTCGTGACCGAGGACGGTGGCCGCCGCACGTTCGTCGCGCAGTCGGTCGCGCTCGAGCCGCCGGCCGCCTTCACCGCGCCGACTGAGGGCCGCCGCGTGACGCGCGCCGAGTACGACCAGATCGTGCGCGAGAAGACCGAGGAGATGGGCGGCTCGCGAGGCCTCGGCGGTGCCACCATCATCCAGATAAACTGATCGCCTCCGGGCCCACCTCAGCCACGGTGCGTCGAGGCCAGAGCGCCGACCTAACCGGGCGTGCCCGGCGGGCACGCCGCGGTAGGACCGCCAGCGGACGCCTCGGCGAGGCGGCCCTCCCTGCGCAGCGCCTCGGATGGAAGGTCCGGTCGAGGCGGGCGCACCCTGGGTTCTCTCTCCACCGTGGGTTCTCTCTCCGGCGCTGCGGTGCCCCATGTCCACTCCAGATCCCGTGCCCATGCCAGATTTCGCACGCCTCCTTCCGCTCGCGGCCGCGCTGCTCCTGTGGGCCGCGCCTGCCGCGGCCCAGACGCGCGTCGCCGTCACCGGATCCGTCGCCGACACGACGGGCGCGGCGCTGCCCGGCGCGACCGTCGTGCTGCTGCGCCCGGCCGACTCGACGCTCGTCGCCTTCGCCGCGGCCGACGCCGCCGGCGCGTTCCGCATCCGCGCCGTCGCGGCCGGCGCGTACCTGCTCCGGACGACGTTCGTCGGCTTCGTGCCCGCGGACCGGGCCGTGACGGTCGGCGCGGAGGCACTCGACGTCGGCCAGGTCGTGCTCGCGCCCGACGACGGCGCGCTCGGCGAGATCGTCGTGCGCGCGCAGCAGCCGCCGGTCGTCGTCCGCGGCGACACGCTGGACTTCGACGCGGCCGCCTTCCACGCGCCCCCCGGCTCGACAGTCGAGGACCTGCTGCGGCGGATGCCCGGCGTCGAGGTCGGCCGCGACGGGACCGTGACAGCGCAGGGCGAGACCGTTCGCCGCGTGCTCGTCGACGGCAAGGAGTTTTTCGGCACCGACCCGACCGTCGCCACGCGCAACCTGCCCGCCGACGCCGTCGACCGCGTCCAGGTCTACGACCGGCGCTCGGACACGGCCGAGTTCACGGGCGTCGACGACGGGGCCCGCGAGCGCACGATCAACCTCGCGCTCAGGCCCGAGCGCCGCGTGGGCTACTTCGGCAGCGCGACCGGCGGCGCGGGCGGCGACCCGGGCGGGGCCTCGGGCCGCGGCACTGGCCTCGCCGGCGGCGTCGGTGGGACAGGCCTGCGCTACGACGCCGGGCTGAGCCTCAACCGCTTCGCGCCCGAGACGCAGCTCTCGGTCCTCGCCAAC
>JBBSUZ010000090.1:0-10285 GCA_038233965.1 Rhodothermales bacterium
CGCGGAACTCGGGGGCGGCGAGGATGCGCGCGGCGAGCGGGCGCGCCGTCTGCGAGGTGCTGCCCCACGTGTACGGGTTGCGCGTGCCCCAGTCCGGCCCGACGAAGTCGATGCCGAACGTGTTGTCGAGGTCGTACGGGAGGTACGTCACGCGGCCGCCGCCCTCCGCAGCCGGCGCGGGGTCGAAGCGGAGGTAGAAGTTGTTCTGGTTGTACCAGTAGTCGTCCCAGTGGCCGATCGCGACCTCGACCGCGAGCGCGCGCAGGAAGGCGTTGACGTCGAAGACGCGCTCGATCTCTGAGGGGAAGGCGGCGGTGGGCGTCTGGTTGAGGACGGTGACGAAGGCGGCCAGCGCGTCGTAGGCCGTCGCGGGGTCGCCCTCCTCGAGCTCGTAGACGGGCCGGCCCGCGGCGTCGGTGTGCTGGTAGCTGGCGCCGGTCGGGCCGCGGTAGGCGAGGTCGGCCGGGTAGAGGCACTTGAAGAGCGCACCGGCCTCGGTCCCGAAGCGGCGGAAGAGGAACGTCTCGTCGAGGTTCTCGACGTTGGCGACGAGGCCGAAGTACGTGCCGTTGAGCCACAGTTCGGCGTGGGCCGCGCGCGTCCCGACGGCCCCGCCCGCCTCCATCAGGCTCCACCCGAGGACGGTGCGCGAGACCGTCGGGTCGTTGTGCTCGCCGTTGAGGTTGAGCTTCTCGAGCCCGCGCCACGCGCGCCCCGAGACGAAGGTGTTGAACGAGACCTTGAACGACGGCTTCTCGGCCTGCCGCGACGTGTTGCCGCGGATGCGGAAGCCGACGTCCGGGACGGTCTCGACGAGCGCGCCGCGCGTGAAGCGGAAGCTGGCGCGGAGGTAGCGGTCGCTCTGCGGGTGGTCCAGGATGAACCGGAGGCTGTCCGCCGGCAGCGTGACGTCGACGCGGGCGACGGACGCGCGGTCGTAGACGACCTCGCTCTGGGCGCGGGCGGGCGCGGCGAGCGCCAGCAGGGCGAGGACGAGCAGGAACGGACGGCGCATCGAATCCGGGTGAACGTCCCGCAGACTACGTCCGCGCGTCGTGCGCGTGCGTGAGGACGGTCTCGATTCGGCGGTTCGGCACGAGCCACATCGCCGCGACGGCGACGAAGAGCGCGCCCGCGACGGCCGGGTGGACGAGCAGCGCCGCCGGGACCGCAAGCGCGTAGGCCGCGACCGACAGCGTCTGCTTCGTCTCGCTGCGGATGCTGCCGAGCATGACCGTGTCGGCCCCGGGCACGCGCACGATCGCCCGCACGAGCAGCCCGAACGCCGCGCCGCACATCAGCAGCACGACGGCGTAGGCCGCGACGGGCACGCGGGCGAAGCCGGTCGCGCCGGACCACGCCGTCACGAACGGCACGAGCGACAGCCAGAACAGCAGGTGCAGGTTCGCCCAGAGCACGCCGCCCGAGACGCGCTCGGTGATCTGGAACAGGTGGTGGTGGTTGTTCCAGTAGATGCCGACGTAGACGAAGCTGAGCACGTAGCTCAGGACGACGGGCACGACGGGCCGCAGCGCCGCGAGCGTCGGCTCGTGCGGCACGGGCAACTCGAGCACCATGATCGTGATGATGATGGCGAGCACGCCGTCGGAGAAGGCTTCGAGGCGGGCGGAGGTCATCGCGGCGCGGCGGGTGGCGCGCGAGAATACCGCGACGGCCGCACACAGCACCCTGCCGGGCGACCCCTGAACCGAACCGTAGGGGCCCAGTTCGCTGTGCCCGTCCAGACAGGCGGCGCGGCGAGGGGACGGGCACAGCGAGCTGTGCCCCTACGTCCAATCGCCGGGACGTCGCAGCGTCACCGGCGTCCCGGCAAGGGCGGCGGCCAGGCCGTCCGCGTCGAGGTCTGAAACCGGGCGCGTCGCTCCAGGCGCGGCGCCCGAGCCGAGGTCCAGCGCGCCCCACCACGTGTCGTGCCAGCGCCCGTGCTTGAAGCCCGCGCGCGGGAAGACGCCGACGTCGGCGAAGCCCAGCGCGCGGTGCAGCCCGACGCTCGCGTCGTGGGGCAGCGTCGCCCCGGCATACGCGACCGCGAAGCCCTGCGCGCGCAGAACGCTGAGCAGCGCCGTCATGAGCGTCCGCCCGAGCCCGCGCCCCTGCGCGTCCGGCGCGAGGTAGACCGACGTCTCGGCGGCCCACGCGTACGCCGCCCGCGTCCGGTGCGCGCCCGCATAGGCGTACCCGACGACGCGCCCGCCGTCCTCGGCGACGAGCCACGGGTAGCACGGGAGCGTCGCAGCGATGCGGGCCGCCATCTCGGCAGTGTCCGGCGGGACCGTCTCGAACGACGTCGACGTGTCCCGCACGACGGGCGCGTAGATCGCGGCGACGTCGCGGGCGTCGGCGGGCGTGGCGAGGCGGAGCGCCATCGGGTCGGCGGCAGGTCCGGGCGCGAGTCTACCCCGCCACCTCGGGCTCGAAGCGGACGCGCAGCCAGCCGTCGTCGACCGTCGCCGAGGCGAGGTGGTAGTAGGCGAGGAAGGCCGGCAGCATCACGTTGCGCCGCTGGTTGGCGACGTTCACGACGAAGCTGTCGCCGAAGGCCTCAACCTCGACGTCGTCCTGCGTCGTGTATGGCACCCGGATCGAGACGGTGTACGCGTCGCCCTCGGGCTCGACGGTGTAGGTCGGCTCGCTGTGGAAGACGGCGGCCGGGTCGCGCGCGCCTTCGGTGCCCGGCACGCCGTAGAGGCCGTCCGCGATGCGGCGGAGCAGGTCCAGCCCGAAGACCTCCTCGCCGAGGTGCGGCACCCGCAGGACCGGGAGCGGCGCGAACGTCTCCTCGATCTCGGCGAGGTAGCCCGCCTGCGCCTTCACGTACTTCTCCATGACGCCGCCGCCGGCCTCGTCCTCGGGGATGACGCGGTTCACGATCGCGGCGTCGACGCCGTAGCCGTAGAGCTGGAGGTAGGTGTGCGCGCGGCGCGCCTCCTGGATCACCATCCGCTCGGGGTTCATCACGAGCCGGGCCGACGTGATCGCCGGGTCCTGCATGATCTTCTGGACGTCGGCGAGCTTGCCGAAGAGCGCGTCGAGCTCGGCGTAGCCCTTGTCCAGCGGGATGCCGGTCGTCTTGCGGACGGCGTAGCCGACGGTCTGGATCGCGCGCTTCTGAAGCGGGAACGCTTTCTGGAGCCACCACTGCGTGACCTGCGGCAGCGTGAGCAACGTCAGCGTCTCGCCCGTCGGCGCGGCATCCAGGACGATGGTGTCGTAGTGGCCCTCGGTGTAGAACTTGTCCAGCCAGAGCAGCGCCGAGCCCTCGGACATGCCCGGCAGCGCCGCCATCTCCTCGGCCGCGACGGCCTCGGCGCCCTGCCACCGGAGGACCGTCCGGACGAGCTCGCGCATGTTGCCCCAGTACGTCCGCATCGAGTAGTACATGTCGACCTCCATCGCGTCGAGGTTGTCCACGACGCGCTCGGGCTCGGGGCCGAGCGGGCGGTCGAGGGCGTCGGCGAGCGAGTGGGCGGGGTCGGTCGAAAGGACGAGCGTGCGCTGGCCGCGCGCGGCGCACGCGAGCGCCGTCGCCGCGGCGCAGGTCGTCTTGCCGACGCCGCCCTTGCCGGTGAAGAGGAGGACGCGGGGCATGGGGAGGTTGAGAGGTTTCAGGGTTGAGAGGGTGAGAGGGTGGAAGGGTTCCCCGTCTTCGCCGTGCTCACCTCTCAACCTCTCAACCCTACTCCTTCCGGTCGCCGATCTCGGCGCCGTTGAGCGGGCGGATCTGGCGCGTCTGGCCGGACGCCGCGGGGCGGCGCTCGGACGGGCCGATCTCGGAGCGGAGGCGCGGCTGGTCCGGCTCGGGGCGAACGATCGGCGTCTCGACGGGCTCGGCCGGGGTGTAGTCGTCCTCGGGCGGCGTCCACTCGGGCGCGGCGTCGCCGGTGAGGTCCGGCCCGGCGGGCGCCTCGGGCTCGTCGCCGGCGTAGGGGTCCTCGTAGACGGCGGGGCCGGGGAAGCGGCGGTCCGGGAGGCTGTCCTGCACACGCCGCAGGAACGCGCCGACGACCGGGAGCGCCGTCGCGCCGCCGGCGCCCGACGCCATCGAGCGGAAGGCGACGCGCTGGTCGTTGAAGCCGACCCACACGCCGACGACCAGGCCCGGGTGCATCGCGATGAACCAGCCGTCGGCGTAGCGCTGCGTCGTGCCGGTCTTGCCGGCGAGGTCGCCGGTCGCGCCCATGCCGCGGAGCGCCTTGCCCGTGCCGCGGTCGATGGTGCCGCGCATCATGTCGAGCAGGTTGCGGGCGTCGCGGCGCGTGAGCGCCTGCGGGCCCTCGGGCGCGAAGCGCTCCAGGACGTGCCCACTCGCCGTCTCGATCTGCGTCACGAGGCGCGGCGTGCGGACGAGCCCGTCGTTGGCGATCGCGCCGTACGCGCCGACCATCTCGAGCAGCGTCACCGGGCTCGTGCCCAGCCCGAGGCTCGGCACGACGTCGAGCGGGCTCGTGATGCCCATCCGCTGCGCGACGAGCGCGACGCGGTGCGCCCCGACCTCCTGCGTCAGCCGGACCGCGACGGCGTTCTTGGAGAACGCGAGCGCGTCGCGGAGCGTCCCGCCGGACGAGCCGCCGGACGGCCGCCACGTCGTCCCGTCGTCCAGCCGGACCGCCGCCGCGCCGCCCTCGACCTCGTCGTCTGGAGCATACCCCCGCTGCAGCGCGCTCGCGTAGACGAACGCCTTGAACGTGGAGCCGGGCTGCCGCCGCGCGACGCCCGCGTGGTCGAACTCGTCGTGGTTGAAGTCGCGGGAGCCGACGTAGGCGCGCACGGCGCCCGTCTCGGGCTCGATGGCCACGAGCGCCTCCTCGACGCGCAGGACCTCGGTGCGGACTCTCGCGACGAGCGCGGCGTCCCGCCGGACCGTCGCGAGCGCCGCCTCGGCCGTCTCGCCGGACTCGCGGGCGCGGGCGTAGGCGGGCGTCCGCGCGAGCGCGGCGTCGAGCGCGAGCCGCGGCGGGCCGGACCGCCACTCGCGGTTGGCCGTCGCCTGCAACCGCTCGGCGCGCTCGGTCACCGCCTCCTCGGCCGCGCGCTGGGCGGACATCTGGAGCGTCGTCCGGATCACGAGCCCGTCGCGCTCGATGTTGTAGCCGCGCGGCGTCGCCCACGCCTCGACGGCGCGGCGCACGGCGGCCGTGAAGTGCGGCGCGGCGCTGTACGTGCCCGGCTGCTCGCGGAGCGTCACGCCGAGCGGGCTCTGGCGCGCCTCGGCGGCCTCGGCGAGCGTCAGGTCGCCCTGCCCTTCCATCTGTTGCAGCACGAGGTTGCGCCGGCGCAGCGCGGCCTCCGGCCGGCGCACCGGGTTGTACTCGGCCGGGCCCTTGAGCATCGCGATGAGCGTCGCCGCCTGCGCCACCGTCAGGTCCGGCGCGTGCGTCCCGAAGTACGTCCGCGCCGCCATCTCGACGCCGTGGGCGTTGTAGAGGAACGGGACGGTGTTGAGGTACGACTCGAGGATCTCGCGCTTGGTGTGGTTCTGCTCGATGCGGACGGCCGCGATCATCTCCTTGACCTTGCGCTCGGCCGTGGACGCGCGCCCGATCTCGGCCGGGAACAGGTTGCGGGCGAGCTGCTGCGTCACCGTCGAGCCGCCCTCGCGGCGCCCGCGCGCCGTCGCCCACAGCGCCCCGACGGTGCGGTACAGGTCCACGCCGCCGTGCTCGTAGAAGCGGCGGTCCTCGGTGTCGATCAGCGCGTCGACGAGCGGGCCGGGGATCGAGTCCAGCGGCACCCATTCCTGGAAGGCGGGCTCGAACTGCGTCAGCCGCTCGCCCGAGGCCGCCAGCACGACGCTGGGCTGCGCCTGCGTCGCCTCGCTCAGCGCGAACGCGTCGGGCGTGCGCGCGACGAGGCTCGCGGCGTACACGCCGACGCCGAGCGCGCCGAGCACGCCGAGCCCGATGGACAGCCCGGCGACGCCGGCGATGACGGTCCACGCCCGCGCGAACCCGGAGCGGGCCGGGTCGGTCGCGCGCCGCCACCACCGCTTGAGCGGGTTGCGCGTCCGCTTCGGTGCAGCCGCGACGCGCGCCGAGCGCAGCGGCGCGCGCGGCGGGGCGGGTCGGGCAGAGCCCGGCGGACGCAGCGTCGGCCGGCCGGTCGAGGGGCCGGTCGGACGGCCGGGCGGGCGGGGGGCGAGGGGCACGGCGGCGGGCGCGAGACGGTGCAGTATCGGCCCGAACGCGCGCGACTCCAACCCAGTCTGTGCGAAGGCGCGGTGCGGGACCAGACCGATCGCCTCGCGCACTCAGCCCCCCCGTCTGAACGCGCGGGTCGAACGCAACTCTGACTGCTCAGCGTCGCGCGTCGAGACTGTCCCAGGTCCGGGTTCACCCGGCTCGGCTGAGGGGGACAGCCCGAGCGCATCAGAGCGCCGGCTGGGCGTGACAGAGGCCGAGCCGCTCCACCGACGCGATGGGTGCTCGGGCGGGGGGGCGGCGCTCAGTCCCGGCGCTGCGCCTGCGCGCCCGGCCGGTCACCGAGCGACATCGCGCGCTGGACGAGCCCGACGAACTCGGCGCGGTCGCCGCTGGCGTCCGGCCCGACGGCCGCGCGGGCGCGCGACAGCGCCGCGCCGAGCGTCGCGCCGGGCGCGTGCGCGCTCTGGCGCAGCACGAGCGCCGCCTCGGCCACGGCCGACGTCCACGCCATCGCGTTCGACGGCGTCGACGTCCGGTTCGCGACCGGGACCGTCATCAGGACGCTCTCGCTCGCGAACGTGCCCGCGCCCGTCGCGGGCTTGTAGCGGAGCTGGACCGTCATCAGCTCACCGGACGCGCTCGACGCCGTCGCCGAGTAGCGGCGCGGAGCCGGGGCCGGAAGGGCCGCGTCGCTCGCGCCGACCGGGACGATCTCGTAGAGCGCCGTGACGTGGTGGCCGGCCCCGAGCTCGCCCGCGTCGCGGCGGTCGTCGGCGAAGGCCTCGTCCGGCAGTGCGCGGTTGTCGTAGCCGACGAGGCGGTAGCCCGAGACCTGGGCCGGATTGAACTCGACCTGCACCTTGACGTCCTTGGCGAGCGTCGCGAGCGTCCCGCCGAGCTCGTTCACGAACACGCGCTCGGCCTCGCGCTCGGAGTCGATGTAATTGTAGGCGCCGTTGCCCCACGACGCGAGGCTCTCCATGGTGCCGTCCTGGAGGTTGCCCGTGCCGAAGCCGAGGACGGACAGCATGACGCCGGACGCACGCTCGCGCTCGATGAGCCGCTGCAGCGCGCCCTCGCCGGTGACCCCGACGTTGAAGTCGCCGTCGGTCGCGAGCAGGACGCGGTTCGCGGCGCGGGGGTCGAAGTTCTCGCGGGCGAGGCGGTACGCGAGCTCGATGCCCTCGGCGCCGGCCGTCGAGCCGCCCGCTTCGAGGCGCTCGAGCGCGCCGAGGATGGCGCGGCGGTCGGTCCCGCGCGTCGGCGGGAGCACGACGCCGGCGGCGCCGGCGTAGACGACGATCGAGACGCGGTCCTGCTCGCGCAGCTGGCTCTGCAGGCGCGCGAAGGCGGACGTGAGCAGCGGCAGCTTGTCCGCGTCCATCATCGAGCCCGAGACGTCGAGCAGGAAGACGAGGTTGGCCGGCGGCAGGCTCGCCGTCTCGATGCGACGGCCCTGGATGCCGACGCGCACCAAGCGGTGCTCGGGCGCCCACGGGCACGCGGCGACCTCGGTGTGGACCGCGAACGGCGCGCCGTCGGTCGGGCCGGGCATGCCGAGCTCGAACGCATTGACGAACTCCTCGACGCGCACGGCGTCGGCTGGCGGGAGAGATCCGGACGTCAGCATCCGGCGGACGTTGGCGTAGCTCGCGCGGTCGACGTCGATCGAGAATGTCGAGAGCGGGGCGGCCTGTGTCCGGCGGAAGCCGATCTCGCCGACGGCGGCGTAGTTCTCGCCGTCGCGCGCCGCGTCGCCCGGCTCGGCCCACTCGGGCGGAGCAGTCATCGGCGATGGCTCGCTGAACGCCATGTCCGCCATGGGCTCGCTGGACATCGCGGACGATTCGGCGGGCGCGTTGACGGATTCAGAGGGCGCGCACGCGGCGAGGCCGAGCGCGAGGAGGCCGGTCAGGAGGACCGGGCGGGGTGAACGTGGCATCGGATCCCTGGGTGAGGTGGACGCGGCGCTACGGGCGCGCCGGCCGCACGTTTCACTCGGCCTCCACGCGCCCCGTCTCGGTCCCGTCGATGTCGGTCGCCTGCCCAATCGTGACGTTCCCGGCCTGCGTGCGGACGCGCAGGCTCGCGCCGCCGCGCCCGAGCGTCGCGCGCCTGCGCGTCCCTGCGTCCTCGCCCCCATCCACGACGCGCCCGGCGCCGGTCGAGGCGTCGAGGTCGACGTCTGCGCCGGGCGGCAGCGAGACGTCGATGGAGCCCGCGAGCGTCTCCACGGTCCACGCCGCACCGGACGGAATGCGGGCCGCGGCGAGCGTGACGTCGCCCGCGCGGGCGTCGAGGCGCAGCCGCAGCGCGGATGCGCGCCCGACGACGATCTCGCCCGCGCCGATGCCGACGTCGAGGTCGCCCGTGGGCCCGTCCACCGCGACGCCGCCGCGGAGCGTCCGCACGGCGACGGGCGTCCCGGGCGGGACGGTGGCGACGGCGTCGGCCGAGAGGCCGTCGTCGGGGTCCATCTGGCCGCCGGGCGAGGTGGCACGCCACACCACCTGATACAGCTCGTCGTCCCCGCCCGTCTCGACCGTCACGCGCTCGAGACGCTCACGCGCCGAGGCCTCGGTCGCGCCCAACGCGCGGCGGACGAGCTGGAGGTGCACGCCCGTCGCTGCGGGGTCGACCTCGACGCGGACGTCGCCGGCGAAGCCGTCCAGCACGAGCGTGCGCCCGTTCAGCGCCACCGTCCGCTCCTCAACCGCTGTCGCCTCGGCCCGGCCGGGTTGCGGCGCCGCACCGGGCTGGCAGCCAGAGAGAAACAGAAAAAAGACAGTTTGAAATTTTAGGTCTGGTATTTTAAATAGCATCGCTAAATTCCAGAATTTTACCAATCCCCAATCCCCAATCCCCAATCCCCAATCCCTAATCCCTAATCCCTAATCCCCAACACCTCAAACGTCCACCTGCCGGATGAAGCGGCGCACGGACACCCACGAGGCGGCGAAGCCGAGCAGCATCCCGAGCACGGCGATGGCGAGGACGGAGAAGACGGCCGAGCCGCCGGGCCAGCCCGCGTCGGCCGCACCGAGGGCGTCGGCCTCGTGCAGCGCGCCGAGCAGCAGGCCGTAGAGCCCCCACAGCGCCAGCCCCGCCACGACGCCGGCGAGCAGGCCCTGCGCCGCGCCCTCGATCAGGAACGGCTGCCGGATGAAGCCGTTGGTCGCGCCGACGAGCTTCATCGTCCGGATGAGCATGCGCCGGGCGTAGATCGAGAGCCGGACCGTGTTGCCGACGAGCAGTAGGGCCGCCACGACGACGAGCAGCGCCACGCCCAGGCCGACGGCCGAGAACGCCTTGCGGTTGCGCTCGATGGCCTGCACCGAGGCGACGTCGAAGGCGACGTCCTCGACCGAGCCCCACGTGCGGATGCGGGCCGCGATGGCCGTCATGCTGTCGGCCTGCGCGTAGTCGCCGCCGAGGCGGACCTGGTAGGACGCGGGCAGGAACTGCTCGTCGTCGAAGATGTCGGCGCCCTCGCCGAAGGCCTCGCGGAAGGTCTCGGAGGCCTCGGCCTGCGAGACGTAGCGGACGGAGTCGACGCCCGGGATCTGCCGCAGGCGCTCCCCGACGCGCTCGGCGACGCCGGCCTCGGCAGGCCGGAGGAAGACCTCGGCCTCGGCGGCGCGGTCCCTCAGCGCGTCCGAGAACTCCTTCCACTGCCACCCGAGCAGCGCGAAGAGGCCGATGAGGACGAGCGCGATCGCCAGCGCCGAGACGCTCGTGACGGTCGCGAAGGTCGACCGGCGAAAGCCGGCGAGGCCCTCGCGGAGGGTGTAGGACAGGGCCATTCGGGCAACGGGCGGGGGGATGCCCGAATGTAGCGGCGAAGTCCTGTGCGACGAACGCCGTGGGCCGCAGACCGCAATCCAGCACCTCTCCCATCCCGTGTCATCCCGGACGTGATCCGGGATCTGCCTTTCGCATTCCGCACCGCGTCGAACAGGCAAAAGGCAGATCCCGGGTCGGGGCCGGTAGGTGTGCGCTACGCGGTGGAGCCGCTCAGGAGCCCCACGCGGCCAGCAACGCCGAATCCTGCGCCGACAGCGGGCCACGGTGACGTGGCGGTCGCCACCGCGGCGGAGGCACCCGAGTCCACAGAAGCCGCGTGA
>JBBSUZ010000091.1:0-10197 GCA_038233965.1 Rhodothermales bacterium
GCACGCTCGACGCCGTCGTGCAGCGCCTCAACGAGCGCCTCGCCGGCCACTCGCTCGACGAGATCAGGCGGACGGGCGCCGAGCGCGTTCAGGACCTCGCCACGTCCGACCGGACGGGCATCGTCCGCCTCGTCCTGCGCGACGCGCCGACGCTCTTTCGCGAGCCGGCCGAGGCGCGCCGCGCGTCGATCGCGGGCACGGGCCACCTCGTCGCGCAGCCCGAGTTCCAGCACCCGGCGGCCGTCCGCGCTGCGGTCGAGCTGGCCGAGAACGAGGCCGTCGTGGTCCACCTGCTCGAGACCGCCCTCGACGCTGCCGAAGCCGGCGCCGCCCGCGTCCTCATCGGCCGCGAAGCCGCCCCGACGGCCGAGGACGCCGCCGCCGTCTCGGTCGTGACCGCCCCGTACCGCTTGGGCGGCGCCGTCGGCGCCGTCGCCGTCATCGGCCCGACGCGCATGGACTACTCGCGCGCCGTCGCCCTCGTCGAGTACGTCGCGGGCCTGCTCGGCGACGACTCCTGACGGATTCGGACGTCGCTGTCGGGCACGGTCCCCGCTCACGTTCGCTGTCCGATAGAACTGGGTCGACAGAGAGAATGTCACCCAGGGCCAAGTCCAACGTCGTTCCCGCGCACGCGGGAATCCAGAGTGACGGGCAGGACGATATGTCGGGTGGCTATCGAGCAGGGCGAGGTGCATCTGATCCAGGCGCACGTGTTCGGACCTCAGCGGTCGTCTGCTGGCGCTGTCTCGCCACTCTGGGTCCCCGCGTACGCGGGGATGACGATGGAGGAAGAATCGCGCGAGGTGAGAGCGTCGACACTCGAACCCACCCCAGCCTGAACCGGAGGGACGGGGTGAGGGGTCGCCCTGCTCTCCGGGCCGCCCGGCGCTAGCTTGGTGCAAACCCGACACCGCTTCATGCCCGACGCCCTCACCGTCGTCCGCGACTCGCCCGAGCTCGCCGCCATCCGCGACCAGATCTTCGCCGCCGACCGCATCGTCCTCACGACGCACCTGCGCCCCGACGGCGACGCCATCGGCTCCGAGATCGCCCTCGCCCGCGCCCTGCTCGCGCTCGGCAAGACGGTCACGATCCTCAACACCGACGTCGTCCCTCGGACGCTGGACTGGCTCGTCGACGAGCAGCCCGTCGGGCTCGTCCAGAAGGCCGAGTCGGGCAACCTCGCGCAGGCCCGCGCCGTCGCCGAGGCCGACGTCCTCGTCGTGCTCGACACCAACGCGCGCCACCGCCTCGGCATCGCCGGCGACATCCTCGCGCAGGCCGGCAAGCCGATCCTGCTCGTGGACCACCACCCGGACCCCGAGACGTGGTTCACCGAGTCGTGCGTCCGCACCGACGCCTCGGCGGCCGCCGAGATCGTCTACGACCTCATCGCCGGCTACGACCCCGCGCTCATCGACCGCGCCGTCGCGACGGCGCTCTACGTCGGCATCATGACCGACACGGGCTCGTTCCGGTACGGCGCGACGACGCCCCGCACGCACGCCATCGTGTCGGACGTGCTCGCGCGCGGCGACCTGCGCCCGGAGCCGATCCACGTCGCCCTCTTCGACGGCCGCTCGCTGGCCAGCCTGCGCCTGCTCGCCGCCGCCCTCGGCACGATCCAGACGCACTACGACGACCGCCTCGCGACCATCCTCGTCACGCAGGCGACGATCCGCCAGACCGGCGCCTTTTTCGACGAGGCCGAGGGCCTCGTCAACTACGCGCTCTCGCTCGACGGCGTCGTCGCGGCGGTCATCTTCCTCGAGCTGCCGTCGGGCGTCAAGCTGTCGTTTCGCTCCAAGGGCGACTGCCCGATTAACGTCTGGGCCAACGGCTTCGGCGGCGGCGGCCACGCCAACGCGGCGGGCGCGTACGTCGCCGACGCCCAGCTCAAGCGGCTCCTCAAGGACGTCGTGGACTCGGCCCCGGCGCACATCATGGCCCAGCCGGGCTCGACGGACCACGACGCGGGCGACGATGACGGCAGCCTGTCGAGCGACGACATGGCGCTCCTCGCCCAGTTTCAGGGCCGGCTGTAGGCGAACCGGGAGCGGCCAGGAGGGAGCGGGAGCGAGAACGGCCGTTGAAGTTTGACGACGCAGAGACGTCAGATCAAACTTCGGCGCCCGCATTGCATTTACCTCGCCTCCTATTCCCCGCTTCCCCTCGATGCCGCTCCACACCGACCTCCTCACCGGCCCGCTCGCTGACGTCGCCGCCGACGCCCTCATCCTGCCCGTCCGCGGCGACGACGCGCCCACCGCGTTCGCCGAGGCATTCGGCGAAACGATCGGGGCAGCGCTCGCCGACGTGAAGACGGCCAAGGCGGCCGTGACGGTGCTGCGGAGTGGCGACGGCCCGCGCCGGCTCGTCGTGGTGAGCGTGCCCGAGGACGCGGGGCTGGACGGGTGGCGGACGGCCGCCGCGGCCGGCATCAAGGCCGCCCGGGCCGTCCACGCCTGTCGCATCGTCATCGCGGCACCGGCCGACGACCTCGACGCCGCCGAGGCGCTCGTCGAAGGCGCCCGCCTCGGGGCCTACCGGTTCGACACGTACAAGACGGCCGACGCGCCGCCCGCGTTCACCCTCGCCCTCCACGCCGACGTGGCCGACGGATCGGACGCCGCCGACGCGCTCGACGAGGCCCTCGTCACTGCCGACGCCCGCGCCGAGGCGACCCACATCGCCCGCGACCTCGTCAACCTTTCGCCCGACGAGAAGGTGCCGGCCCTCCTCGCCGACCGCATGGCCGAGCTGGGCGAGGTCATCGGCCTCCACGTCGAGATCTGGGGCATGGACCGCATCCGGCAGGAGGGCTTCGGCGGTCTGCTCGGCGTCAACCGCGGCAGCCAGGACGAGGCCCGCTTCGTCTGGATCGAGCACGAGCCCGATGAGGCCACGGACGCCGCGCCGGTCGTGCTCGTTGGCAAGGGCGTCACCTTCGACACCGGCGGCCTCTCGCTCAAGCCGACGCTCGGCTCGATGGACAAGATGAAGGCGGACATGGGCGGGGCCGCCGCCGTCTTCGGCGCGCTCTACGGGGCCGCCGAGATGGGCCTGCCGATCCGCGTCGTCGGCCTCATCCCGATGACCGACAACCGCCCCGGCGAGCGCGCCGTCGTCCCCGGCGACGTCCTCCACATGCACGGCGGCACGACGGTCGAGGTGATGAACACGGACGCCGAGGGCCGCCTCATCCTCGCCGACGCCCTCAGCTACGCGCGCTCCCTCGCGCCCCGCCTCGTCATCGACGTCGCGACGCTCACGGGCGCGCAGGGCGTCGCCCTCGGCGACCGCGTCGCCGGGCTCGTCGTGCGCATGGGCGACGAGGCGCTCGCCGAGACGGTCCGCCTCGCCGGCGAGCACTCGGGCGACCTCGCGTGGCCGCTCCCGCTCTTCCCGCACTACAAGGACCAGCTCAAGAGCCCGGTCGCAGACCTCTCGAACGTCGGCGGGCCGATGGCGGGCACGATCACCGCCGCCGCCTTCCTGGAGCACTTCACGCGCGACGCGGAGGGCGAACCGGCCTACCCGTGGGCGCACCTCGACATCGCCCGCCCGTCCTTCCTCGACAAAGCCACCGGCTACCGCCCCGTCGGCGGCACCGGCTTCGGCGTCCGCCTGCTGCTGCGCCTGCTCGAGACGATGGCGGAGGAGGATTGAAGGGTTGAACCGGTCTGCTGAAATAGCTTCCTGAGGACGACCACACCACCAAAATGATGTCATCCTGAACTCGTTTCAGGATCCGCCTTTCGCCTTTGTCGGACGTCCGATGAAATGCAGATCCTGGAACGAGTTCAGGATGACAAGGGTGGGTAGGTGCCAGATTACGGCCCACGCCGCGCGCCTTCCCCGCCGATTCGTTCGCGATTCGCACGCCGGCGTACGATCTTTCCGGTTGGCCTGCGTTCCCCTCCGCCACGCCCCGACGACGATGACGCACGACGACCCGACGCTCGACACCCCGCCCGACGCCGACGCGCCCCTCGCCGAGGACGACCTCCGCGCGGAGGTCGCCGACCTTCGCGACCAGCTCCTGCGCCGCGCGGCCGAGTTCCAGAACTACCGCCGCCGGACGGAGGCCGACCGCGCCGAGGCCGACCGCCAGGCCCGCGCCGCCGTCCTGCTGCCGCTCCTCGACGTCTACGACGACCTCCGGCGCTCGCTCGACGCCGCCCGCCGCGTCGCCCACCAGGACGCCGCATCGCCCGCGTTCGACGCGCTCAGCCAGGGCGTCGAACTCGTCTACCGCAAGTTCGAGAGCACGCTCGAGCGCTTCGGCGTCACGGCGATCGAGACCGCCGGCGTCCCGTTCGACGTCGACGTGCACGAGGCCGTGATGCAGCAGCCCGCGCCCTCCGGCGAGCCCAGCGGCACCGTCCTCGCCGAGGTCCAGCCCGGCTACCGCATCGACGACCGCGTCCTGCGCCACGCCAGCGTCATCGTCGCCCAGTAAGAGGGGATGCGGGATAAGGGATTGGGGATGAGCAGGTGCCCGTCCACAGCCTCCAGCCATCCCGTATCCCATATCCCATATCCCACCTGATGCCCGCAGCGACCGACCAGCGCGACTACTACGACGTCCTCGGCGTCTCGAAGACGGCCACGCCGGACGAGATCAAGAAGGCGTACCGCCAGCGCGCGCTCGAGCACCACCCGGACCGCAACGCCGGCGACGCCGACGCCGAGGCGCGCTTCAAGGAGGCGGCCGAGGCGTACTCCGTCCTCTCGGACGCCGACAAGCGCTCGCGCTACGACCGCTTCGGCCGCCAGGGCGTGAACGGCGCCGGCGGGCCGGGCGCGCCGCAGGATATGTCGGACATCTTCTCGGCCTTCTCGGACATCTTCGGCGGCGACTCGCGCTTCGACGACGTCTTCGGCCGTGCCCGCTCGCGCCGCCGCGGCCAGGGCCGCCCCGGGACGGACCTCCGCGTGCGCCTCTCGCTCTCGCTCGAGGAGATCGCCGACGGCGTCGAGCGCCAGATCAAGCTCCGCAAGTTTACCGCCTGCGACCACTGCACCGGGTCCGGCGCCGAGCCCGGCGAGTCGTCCACCGAGACCTGCCCGACGTGCCAGGGCTCGGGCGAGGTGCGCCAGGTCGCGTCGTCGTTCTTCGGCCAGTTTGTCAACGTCACACCGTGCCCGACGTGCGACGGCGAGGGCCGCGTGATCCAGAACAAGTGCTCGGTCTGCGCCGGCGACGGCCGCGTCAAGGGCGAGGAGACGGTGACGGTCGAGGTGCCGGCGGGCGTGGCCGAGGGCCAGTACCTGCAGGTCCGCGGCGCGGGCAACGCTGGCCAGCGAGGCGGCCCGGCCGGCAACCTGCGCGTCGAGATCGAGGAGGAGGAGCACGAGCACTTCCTGCGCGACGGGCTCGACATCGTCCACGACCTCTACCTCTCGTTCCCGGACGCCGCACTCGGCGCCGAGGCGACGGTCCCGACGCTCAAGGGCCGCGCGAAGCTGCAAGTCGACGCCGGCGTGCAGTCGGGCCGCGTGCTCCGGATGCGTGGCCGAGGTCTGCCCGAGGTCGGCGGCGGCCGCCGCGGTGACCAGATGGTGCACGTCCACGTGTGGACGCCGCAGGAGCTCTCGCCGGGCCTCCGCGAGGCGCTCGAGCAGCTCCGCCTCGAGCCCGACCTCAAGCCGCAGCCGACGAAAGAGACCAAGCGCTCGTTCTTCAGCCGCGTCAAGGACGCCTTCGGGGGATAGGGCACCGGCGAACGGCCATCGGGGGAATGCGTCTCCCCGATGGCAGGTCCGGGCTCGCCCGGCGTTTCCCGATGGCGGTTTCCCGCGCTAGACTTCCCCGCCGACGCCGCGGTAGGACTGGCGGTAGTACAGCAGCGGGCCAGCGTCGCGACCGGCGACGAGCGACGTCACGCGCCCGATCACGACCGAGTGATCGCCGGCGCGGATGCGCGCTTCGGCGGTGCAGGCGAGCGTGCCGACCGAGCCGTCGAGGCGCAGACCGGCGCCTGGCACTGCCATGAGGTCTGCCCCGGCCGTCTGCTCTGCGGCCGTCAGGTCGGGCCGTGCGAAGTGCGTCGCGACGTCGCCCTGGTCGTCGGCGAGGAGGTGGACCGTGAAGTCGTCCGACGCGTCGAGCGCAGCGTGGAGCTGGGTTCCGTGCGTGACATTGAACGAGACGAGGGGCGGGTCCAGGGAGACACTGGCGAACGAGCCGATGGTCGCCCCGCGCGTCTCGTCTCCGGCCGTGACCGTCACGACGACGACGGGGCTCGCCATCGTCTGGAGGAGGGCGCGCAGCGCCGCGCCCGTCGCCTCCACGGCGTCCGGGTGTTCGGGCGCGCGGTCGGCCGGGGCGACGTCGGGAGTGAGCGTGTGCTTCATCGGGTCAGGACGCCCGGTCCGGGCGCCGGGTTCGGCTCGATCTCGGCGCCGCCGTAGGCGCCGAGGCCGAAGAGCGCGAAGTCGTAGCGGACCGGGTCATCCGGCGAGAGCGCGCGGCAGGCCTCCGTCAGCTCCATCGCCGCGCGCCAGTCGTCGGTCGCGCGGGTGAGCAGGCCGAGGCGGCGCGCCTGCCGGCCCGTGTGGACGTCGAGGGGCACGACGAGCTGCGCTGGCGAGACGGCGGTCCACAGGCCCAGGTCGACCGGGCCGGGGCGCGTCATCCAGCGCGCGTACATCGAGATCCGCTTGCACGCGCTGCCCGTCGACGGCCGCGCGAGGTGCTTCGAGCGGACGGGCGCGTCGGTCACGATCGAGCCGAGCGTGTCCGAGAAGGTCTGGATCGCCGGGCCGATGTCGGTCGCGCCGGGCGGCAAGCCCGAGGCGAAGAGGCCACCGAGCGATCCGTAATCCTGCAGCACGGCCTGGACGGCGAGCGTCAGCGCGGCGGCGTCGTCGGACGTAAAGGTGCGGTGCTTGAACCCGTCGAGGCGGCCGCTACCCGCGTCGAACGATCGGACGAAGGCGGCCGGGCGGCCGTCCATGCGGTCCGTGAGGTCGGCGAGCTTGGCGAGGATGACCGAACGCCGGCCCCACGCGAGCAGGGCCGCGAACAGCCCGATGACCTCCTGGTCGGCCGGGTCGTCGAAGGCGAGCGGGACGGAGATCGGGTCGTCTCCGACGAACGCGGTGCGCTCGTACCGGTCTGCGAGCGCGTCGAGGACGGCCGGGCGGTCAGCGGGGGCGAGCGCGTCGTAGTCGACGGCGGCGAGGTCGAGCATCGTGTCGGTATAAAAGGACCGGGGCCGCCCTCGGAGTGAGAGCGGCCCCGGCCAGAATCCGTGCGGGACGTCAGGCGTCTCCCTGCGCGGGCTTGCCGACCGTCTTGCCGGCGTCGTGCTCGGCCTTGCCGGGCTCGTTGACGTTGGCGACGTGCTCGTGGCCGGCGTCCGTCTTGGAGTCCGACGAGCCGGCGTCCGGCTTGCCGGCGGTCTTGGCCGGTGCGGCGTCGGGCGACGCCGCGTCGGACGATGTCTTGGCGGGCATCGCCTTGGTCGCGTCGTCAGCCGCGTCCATGCTGTCGGCTGCGTCGTCGTCGCGCTCGACGGCGATCGTGATGTCCGACACGAGGGCCGCGACGGCCCCGACGGCCGCGAGCAGCGGGCTCGTCAGAAGCGCGGCCGCGCCGGCGCCGACGCCGACGGTGAGCGGGATCTCGAAGAGGACGCGGTCGCCCTTGCGGAGCGAAATCCGGCGGACGTTGCCCTCCTCGATGAGGTCGCGGACCTTGTCCACGATCTGGCTCGAGGCCACCTTGACGTCTTCGAGGGTGCCGGCGGCCCGGTCGCGGGCGGCATCGGCGAGGCGTGTGGCTTCGGACTGAAGCGTGCGGGAGCGGTCGTCGTCCATGACTGCGGAGGCGAAAGGGGAGAGGGGGGGCGCGTGTGCGACCCGACAGGTTGAGGTGTAGTCCTTTCTCCCCGCATTGTTTCAAACGGTAACGCCGGGCCTGTGCGGAGGTCGACCGGACGGCATGGGGCACGCCCAGGCGAAACAGGCTTCAAAATGGTCTGCGTGGCTTTTTTGAGCGACATCGCACGGCTTTGAACGCCATGGCGCCGCGTGGCAGCGCGTCGGGCACGTGGATCGCTAGGAGCAGACCCGAACCCGACAGCCGTCCGGCCGTCGTCCCCACCCAGCCCCGACACCGGGGTACTACCGGAGCCCCGGCTCCACCAGCCCCAACCTATCATGGGTCAGCAGCAGCTCCTCCTCCTCGTCCTCGGCATCGTCATCGTCGGCCTCGCGGTCGTCGTCGGCATCCAGGCCTTCGGCGAGAACCAGAAGAAGGCCAACTCCGACGCAATCACCAACGACGTCATCCGCATCGCCTCCGACGCCCAGGCGTGGTACCTGAAGCCGCAGGCGTTCGGCGGTGGCAACGGCACCTTCGTCGGTGTCACGCTCGAGAAGCTGGGCTATACGCTCGGCGAGAATGGCGCGGCAGCGGCGGCCTACGGCAACCTCAACGGCGGCTACTCGCTCGCGAGTGCATCGTCGACCGGTCTCGTGATCACAGGATGCAACAAGGCTCAGAAGAACAAGGTCGTCGCGACAATCGCCGGAACGACGACGGTGTCGCCGACAAGCCCCTCGGCTATCACGACGGTTGTGACCAACGACGGAACGTGTGGGAACCAGTCGTAAGACTCGGCTGAGTGCCCGACAGATCCTCGGCTCGCGCGCCCCCTGCGGCTTCGGCTGCAGGGGGCGCGTTCGTGTCGTCTCTCTCCCGCGAGTCCCGAACCAGCGGGCTGCTCCTGCCGCGAGGCTGCGACATGTCCGGCCAGACCGTGACGTCGACACCCTTTCGGTTGGCGAACGAGCCGCGACGGGCGTCCTGCCGATCCAGTCTCGGTCCGAGTCGGCCTGTGAGGACCGTGCTCCACGAAACCGTGGCGCGTGAGAGCCGGAGGGGGATGTAGATCCGTGACCTAGCAGGTACGACTTCACCCCTCAGCAGTGGCCCGGCCGCGGCGAGCACAGGAGAGCGACGGGCGGCTGGAGATGCCGAAAATCGGTGTCTGCTGCACCAGAAGGCGCAGTTTCGTTCCAGAGGGTGCACTGAAATGGGCGGGCGGACCGCTGCGTCGCTGTCTGGCACGGAGCTGGCTCAGGCCTCTCTCAAATACTGGTCGCCCTCCCGGCTGCCACCCTCCCAGCCCCGTCCGGAGCCCCGGCTCCACCAGCCCCAACCAACCATGGGTCAGCAGCAGCTCCTCCTCCTCGTCCTCGGCATCGTCATCGTCGGCCTCGCGGTCGTCGTCGGCATCCAGGCCTTCGGCGAGAACCAGAAGAAGGCCAACTCCGACGCAATCACCAACGACGTCATCCGCATTGCCTCCGACGCGCAGGCGTGGAGCCTCAAGCCGACGGCGTTCGGCGGCGGCAACGGCTCGTTCGCCGGCGTCACGTTCGAGAAGATCGGCTACACGACCGGCGCAAACAGCGCGACGGCGGGCAACTACGGCAACCTCAACGGCGCGTACTCGCTGGCCGTCGGGTCAGCAACGGCGGGCGGGACGACGAACGCCGCAGGCGTGCTCATCGTCGGGTGCAACAAGGCCCAGAAGAACAAGGTCTCGGCCCAGGTATCGGGAACGGGTCCGAACCAGATCGCCACGACTCTGACCAACGACGCGACGTGTTCCATCCAGTCGTAATGGCTGAAGCTGTGTGAACCGCCCGCCGAGCGCGTCCCCCTGTGGCCTCCGCCGCGGGGGGACGTGTTCGTTTCCTGCCACCCGTTCCGCTTCCCATGACGTCTGCTCTCGACCTCCGGGCCGCCTCGGCCGAGACCACTGCCCCGCCGCCCGCGACCGCTGTCCCGGCGGTATGGGCGGCGGCGGCCGGACTGCTCGTGCTGCTGCCCAACTTCTCCGCGAGCCCGTTCGCGGACGAGTACGACTCGCAGCGTCTGCTCGAGCTGGCCATCTGCACGCTGCTCGTGGTCGCGGTAACGGCCGTCCCGAGCGTCCGCGCGTCGTGGCTGGCCGTGTGGGCACGCGTGCCGTCGTGGGCGGCCGCCTTCGTCGCCGGTATCGGCGCGCTCGGCGTGGCGTCGGCGGCGCTGGCGCCGCGGCCAGTGTACGCCTTCGCCGAGGTCGCGACGTTCGCGGCGATGGGCGTGGGCGTCGTGGCGGTCGCGTCGGCGGGGCGGTCGCGGGCTGGGCTCGGGCTGGTGGCGGTGGCGGCGCTCGGCGGCGGTGCGGCGGC
>JBBSUZ010000092.1:0-10053 GCA_038233965.1 Rhodothermales bacterium
CAACGAGCCCGCGAGCGTCAACATCGAGCTGCGCTCGAGCGAGTTTGCGCCCTACCTGTTCCTGCTCGAGGCTGACCTCGATTCATCGGACCCGCTCAACGAGATCGACCGCGACCGGAACCCGGAGTTCACCGACCGTGCGCGCGTTACGGTCAACCTCGAGGCAGGTCTCTACCTCATCTATGTCAACTCGGTCGACCCGGACGAAGAGGGCGACTATATGCTCTCCGTCGATGCGGCGACGTACCGGAGCCAGGGCCGGCCGGCGGCGCAGGCGCGCACGGCGTCGGGCGCGAAGGTGTAGGTCAGACGCGTCGGACTTCGGCGAGCGCGGTCAGGCGCGAGGTCGTGCGTAGGAATTTGTCCGCGATCGCCCGCTCGACGCCGCGCGCACCCTCGCCCGTGAACCACGCGTCGGGCTCGGCCTCGGAGGTGAACGACAGCACGGGCGGGTCGGGCAGGCCGTAGAGGTCGTCCGCGACGCGGAGCAGGCGCAGCGCGTCGTCGGTCGTCCGGATGCGGACGCCGTGGACGAACAGGGCGCAGCTCACTGCCAGATCCGCGGCGAGGCGCATCCGCTCGGTCGTCGTGGTGAGCGCGAGCAGGTCGGCGAACTCGAGCCAGCGCTTGGGCTCGGGCGCCGCGTCAAAGGCCGCCTGCATCGCCGGGCGCGTCGCCGTCTCCGCCCCGACCCAGGCTGTGCCGGGCTTGTCGAGGCCCTGCCGGTAGTCCGCCCCGCCGACCGGGACGACGTGGTACTGGTCCGCGAACTCCTCGGTGATGAACCGCTCGAGGCGGTCGCGACCGAACTGACCCGAGACGAAGGCGTCGGGCTCGGCGTTGGACGACGCGGCGAGCGTCACGCGGCGCTCGCGCAGCGCACGCAGAACGGCGATGAGGCGCACCTCATTGGCGACGTCGTCCAGCTCGACCTCGTCCAAGCACAGCACGCGGGCCGATTCGGCGATGCGGTCGGCATAGGCCTCGGGCGTCTCGGTCGAGCGGAACAGGGCGGACGAGTGCGTGAACGCGCACGCGACGGGCGCGGCGCCGGGCGTGACGGGCGTGTTGAGCGCGTGGTAGATCGCGGCCAGCAGGTGCGTCTTTCCCGTCCCGACGGGCCCGACGAGGTAGATCCCACCGCGGAGGCTGTCGTGGAAGTCGGTCCCGAGGCCGAGCCGAAGGCCGGCGGCAGCCCACCAGCGCGGGCGGCCGTACCGCACGCGGACGAGCCGCACGAACGTCCGCGCGCGCTGCATCGCCTCCGCCTGGCTGGCGGTTTGCGGGACGTACGCGGCGAAGCGAGCGTCGTCGTAGCGTGTCGGGGGCGCGAGCGTCATGGCGCGTCGGCAGCCGTCTCGGCGCGCGTCGCGAGCAGCGCCGCCGCGTCGAGCAGCGCGCCCCCGGCGAGAGAATACGGCCCGAGGCGGTCGCCCAGAAAGACGACGCCGAGCAGGCTGCCCACGACGGGCTCGACGTTCGAGATCACGCCCGCGCGCGCCGCCTCGACGCGCATCACGCCCCACGTGAACAGCACGAACGTGACGGCCGTACATGCGACGCCGAGAAAGAGGAGCGCCCACAGCGCGGGCGCGTCGAGGGACGGCGGCGGGCCTTCGCGCCAGAACGCGAACGGCAGCAGCAGGAGGCACCCGATCGCGAACTGGAACGCCATCGCCGGCAGCGCCCCGATGCGGTGCCCGACGCGCCGCGAGACGAGCGTCCACACGGTGGCACCGACCATGCTGCCCGCGCAGAGCGCGTCGCCGAGCAGCGTCCGCCCCGGCCCCGGCGCGCCGACGAGCAGCACGATGCCCATCGCCGATAGCGCGATCGCGATCCAGGCCGTTCGCCCCGCCCGCTCGCCGTCCACGACGGCCGCGCCGACGGCGAGCAGCGGCGGCGCGACGGCGACGAGGAGCGCCGCGCTCGAGGCTGTCGTCAGGGCGAGGCCCTCGAACTGCATCACGAACACGACGTAGGCCGCGATGAGCGCGCCGGCGAGGACGCGCCCGGCGTCGGGCCAGCCGATCTCGCCGGACGTCCACTGCCCGACGATGCGGCGCCACGGGACGAGCGGGAGCAGGACGACACTCGCGAGGAACAGGCGCGTCACGATGAGCCACGCCGGCCCGATGACGTCCAGCAGGACCTTGCCGAGCGCGAACGTCGTGCCCCAGAGCGTGCCGGCGGCGAGGAGTGCCGCGAACGCGCGCCGCCGCTCGGCGGATGAAACGCGAGGCGTCACAGCGTCACCCCGTACTGCTCGACAGGGTCGCCGCCGAGCGCCGCCGTGGTTTCGAGCACGAAGCCGAGGCACGTCAGCACGGCGACGGACGCGGCGTTGCCAGGCGACACGAACGCGGCGACGCGTATCAGCCCGAGGCGCTCGCGGGCGTCGGCGAGAACGGCACGCGCGGATTCGGCGACGAGGCCCTGACCGCGGAACTCGGGCAGGAGCGCGAAGCCGAGGTCGGCGTCCGCGTAGCCGTCGCGGCGGAGCAGGCCGCACAGCCCGGCCGGCGTGCCGGCCACCTCGATCACGTGCAGACCGACGCCGTGCTCGGCGAGCATCGCCCGCGGGCCGGTCCGGATGTAGGAGCGAGCGGTCTCTAGCGAAGTCACGCCGCGGTCGCCGATCCAGCGGAGCCAGCCGGCGTCGGTGAGCAGGCGCAGCACGAACGGGGCGTCGGCATCGACGGGCTCGCGGAGCACGACGCGCCCGGTCATGGCGAGGATGGCGGAGCTCGGGTCGGGCGTCGTCACGGGGCGAGCGGGAGCGAGACGAGGTCCGAGACGATGCGCCACGCGCCCGGGTTGAGCGCCTCGAGCTGCCGGTACCAGCCGAGCGCCGAGTACACGACCGTCCCCTCGCCGACGTGCGCGAGCAGCAGGCCCGTCGTGAGCGGCGCCTCGCCGGCGTCGTGCATCGAGACGAGGCGCTCCCAGCGGGCGTCGGCGTCCTCGGCGGGGAAGTAGAGGCCGCGCTCCTGCACCCAGCCGTCCCAGTCGGCCGCCGTGATCGCGTGCGGGAAGGAGAGGAGCGGCGAGGCGGGGACGACGACCGTGACGGGCGCGTCCTCCTCGGTCACGCGGTCGCGGCCGAGCACGAGAGGGACAGGCGTCCAGCCCCCGGCCGGTGCGTCGGACTCGCCGCCCGGGTTCCACTCGCCGGTCTTGTGGTAGCCGATGACGACGTGGCCGCCCTGCCGGACCCAGTCCCACAGGCGCTCGCGGTGTGCGCGGAGGTCGCCGCGGACGAGGAAGGCGCGGATGTCGAGCACGACGGTGTCGAAGGCCGAGAAGTCGCCCGTGGCGAGCGTGAGGCTGTCGATCTCGGTGACGGTCGCGCCCATCGCCCGGAGCGCACGCTCGGTCGTGTCGTCGTACGAGCGGACGATGCCGACGCGCAGGCCCGGCGCGACCGCGACGTCCGGGAGGACGGCGGCGGGCCGGTCGGCGCGTTCCCAGGGCGTGCCGCAGCCGGGGATCGAGCGCTCCTCGGCCGAGACGCGGTACACGCCCGGCGCGGCGTCGGCCGGCAGCGTGACCGTGGCGAAGAGCAGGCTCTGGCTCGCCGCAGCCTGCACGACGGTGTACGCGACGGGCACGCGGCGGGCGTCCGAGACCGTCACCGTGACGAGGACCGAGTCGATCGTCGCGTCGTAGACGCGCACGGCGACCGGAATCTGGTTCGCGCCGGGCACCAGGCGGACGGGCGCGGCGGCGAGGTCGAGTGCGATGCGCGGCGACACCTCGACGGGCACATAGCCTGCGGCGACGACGCCTGACGCGTCTGTGACGGTGTACGTGAGCGGCGGCGTGCTCTCGACCCGGTCATACATCCGGACGAACCGCGGGACGGTCGGGCGCGCCGTGGCCGGGACGGCGAACGAGCCGCGGCCGGCCGGGAGGTCGAGCGTCTGCTCGGCTCCGCCGACGATGCCGGACGCCAGGTGGAGCGTGCCCGGCCGGGGCGTCCACGTGAGGCGGACGCGCTCGCCGGGGATGACCTCGGCGGGCTCGGCGGTGAGACCTGCGAGCGGCGCGACGTCGCCGAGGTCGATGCGGGCCGTCAGCGGGAGATCGGGCGCAGGCGCGGCGTCGAGGCCGGCGAGCAGGCTCGTCGCGTGCGGTGGGACGGGCGCGACGTCAGGGGCGGAGGCATAGAGCTCGAAGTACGTCGTGTCGGCCCGGAACTGCGGCGCGAACGTCGCGAAGCCCTGCGAGGCGTGCAGCGACGCCGCGGCGACGGCGCGGTCCGCGCACGCCTCGGCGGGACGAGCGGACGTTGCGTCGCACCGGTCGCCGACGGGCACGGCCGCGACCGTCCGGGGGGTGCGGCTGCGCTGGCGCACGAAGAGGCGACTCGGCTGCCACAGCGTCACGCCCGGCAGCGCGAGCTGCTCCGGGTGGTACGCCGGGTCGGCCGCGAGCCGGAAGGCGGCCATCGCCGAGATGCCGACGGCCTGGTGCTGCCCGTGCTGCGCGTTCGGCCAGACCGTCAGCGTGTCGTGGTTGGTGAACATCACCGTCGGCCGGTAGCGCCGGATCTGCTCGACGATGCGCGCCGTGACGCGGTCGCGCCCGGCGTCGGGCCCGAGCGTCGGGGACGATGTGTCCCAGAAGCCGGTGCGCGGGCGGCTCCACTCGTCGAAGGCCTCGGCGGCGTGCTTCGTGAAGCCGAAGTCGTAGAAGTTGAGGAACAGGACGTGCGTGCCGAGTACGCGCGCCGCCGCCTCCGTCTCGCCGGTCCGGATGGCGCCGAGGCGCTCGTAGAGGTCGGGCCCGATTTCGTTCTGGCCTCCGTCGCCGCGCGTGTAGACGACCGAGACGGCAGCGTCGTGGTTGTGGCCGCGGGCGTAGGCGAGCGTCAGGCCGTCCTCGTCGTCGGGGTGCGCGGCGAGGTTCATCACGACGGCGCGCGCGGCCGGGCGCGGCGCCTGCGCCGAAGCCGAGGACAGCGCGAGGACGGCGAGCAGCAGGCGGGCCGGGCCTGCGAGCGAGAAGGTGGGCATCGAGGCGGAGCGGTCGGGGCGAAAAGGTACGGGACCGCCTAGGAGCCGCCGGGGTTCTCACAGCGCCACGCGGACCGTCGCCATCGGGGCGTCGAACCGCGGGTCGTAGCCCGGCGCGACGCTCACCCGGACCTGCGACGCCGGCACCCGGTTGCCGTTGGCGCGGGCCCGTTGCGCCCACCGCGCGTTGGCCGGGATCATGGCCATGTTGTAGGCCCCGGCCACGAGAAACCCTCCGAGGAAGACGGCTGCGCCGCCCGCAACCAGGACGAGCGCGGGAAGCGTCGACAGTCCATCCGGTCCGGTGACGACCGAGAGCACGAGCGTGCCCGCACCGGCCACAACCATCCCGCTCCCGACCTTCATCCCGACGAGCATGATGCCGATCCCGCGCTCGACAGTCTCGCCCGCACCGAGCGTCATGTTGCCGACAGACGGCCCGATCAGGACGCCTGACAGGATGAGCGTGGTCCCGACGATGCCGATCGGGCTCAGCTCTCCGCTCGGCCGCGTCGGCGTCGCCACGAGAAGAGTGGCGGTGCCGAGCAGAACCGGGACACCTGTCGCCGTGGCCGAGTAGAGGTAGGCGCGCGCCGCCGAGGTCTGTGGCGGGCGGAAGTTGCCCTGCACGGTGCGGTGATAGCGCGGCAGCGTGACGAGCGAGTCGGCGGGCTGGGCCGAGGCGACGAGCGGGATGAACAGGAGGGCGGCGAGTAGGACGCGGAGCATCGGCGCAAGGGCAGGTGATCCGCCAAAGTGCCTGCCCGGAGACTCAGCCGCCTGATCCGTCTGCACCAGACGTCACACTCCGACGATCAGCGTGATCCCGTGCGCGGCCGGGACGAGCGCGACGTCGCCCGCGAGCCGCGCGAGCGCCTCGAACCGGCCCGACGAGCCGGCTACGACGACGGCGTCGAGCGCGAGCAGCGCGGCGCCCTGCAACACGACGGCCCGCCCGTGCCCGCGCCACGCGTCCGAGTTCTGGACACCGCGCGCGGCGACGATCCAGAGCGTCGCGCCGACGGCCATGTAGCCCGCGTCGAGGCCGATGTTGAGCCAGAGCACGTCCGCGAGGTGCGCCTCGGCCCGGAGCGCGTCGCCCAGCGCGAGGGCCGAGTCGGGCGCGGCGCGCAGGAGGCCGATGGCGGCGATGCCCGTGTTGACGGCGCCCCACGCGAGCGTCTGCACGCCGAACGCGCGCCGCCCGGCGCGTCCGTCCGCTGTCACGAGCAGGACCGTCCCGGCCGCGACGTTGGCTGCGCCCCACGCGCCGACGCGCCACAGATGCGCCCGCTCGGCCGAGACGCGCGCGGCGCCGAGCCCGGAGGGGTCGGACTGCGCGGCGACGGGCCCGGCGAGAAAGAGGAGAAAGACGGCGGCGGCGCGAAGCCCCGCCGCGCCTCGGCCGTAGGACGGGTTCACTCTGTCGTGTCGCGCCATGTTCGGTCGGTTGCTGCTGCTGTTCCTGATCGTCCCCGTGGTCGAGGTGACGCTCCTGATAACTCTGGGCGAGCGCATGGGGTTCGCGGCGACGTTCGCGTTCGTCGTCGGGTCCGCACTGCTGGGCTCGTGGCTCGCACGGCGCGAGGGCATGGCCGCGTGGCGGCGCGTGCAGGCCAAGCTCGCCGAGGGCGGGCTGCCCGGCCCCGAACTCGTCGACGGGCTCGTCGTGCTGATCTCGGCGACGCTGCTCATCGCGCCGGGCTTCCTCACCGACGCCGCCGGCCTGCTCGGCCTCTTCCCGCCGACGCGCGCGCTCGCGCGCCGCGCGCTCCTCCGCCGCTTCGAGCGCGGCTTGACGTCGGGCACGATCCGCGTCGCGACGCCCGGTATGCCCTTCGGTGCGTCGCCGTTCGGCGGATCGGCGTTCGGTCCGTCGCCAGAGCCCGGCATCGAGGACGCCGAGGTCGTCGACGACGGCCGGCCGCAAACCGGCGGCCCGCAAACCGGCGGGCCGCGGATGCGGCTGCGGTAGCGCGTCTATCGCACGACGATGCGACGCGACGCCTCGCCCTGCGCGCTGTGCAGCCGGACGACGTAGACGCCGGGCGCGACGCGGGCGGTGTTCCACTCCGCGACGCCGCCGACGATGTCGAGGACGGCCACGCGGCGGCCGAGGGCGTCGACGACGGTCACCTCGCCGCCCGTCCCGGGCAGCGTCACCGGGATGCGGACGCGCCCGCGCGCCGGGTTCGGCGACGGCAGTCCGAGCGCTGCCGAGGCCGCCGAACCGCCCGGCTCCGCCGCCACGGTTCCGCCGCCGTCGACGAGGCGCTCGATGCGGATGTCGTCGACCGCGATGCCGTCCCGCTGCTGCGATCCGTCCGAGCGGAGGCGGAAGCGGAGGCGCACGCTCGGGCCGGCGACCGACGCGAGGGTGACGCTCTCGGCGCGGAACGGCTGCGTCCCGGTGTAGACCGGCGTCCCGACCGGGTAGAACGCCGACGCAGCGTTCGTGGACGGCACGGTGAGGCGGCCCGCGAGCGGCGTCCACGCGCCCGCCCCGACCTGCGCCTCGACCGTCGCGACGTCGTAGTTCGGCTCGGTGTCGGCCTTGATCTGGAAGCTCAGGCGCTCGGTCCCGGTGAGCGCGATCGGCGTCGCGAGCGTCAGCGTCCGGTCCGTGTTGGCCGTGTACGGGCCGGCCGGGCTGTCCGTGAACGACGTCGGGGCGGACGTGAAGACGGTCGGCGTGAGGCCCCAGCCCGTCGCCGCCGGCGCGCCGGCGGGCGTCCAGTTGGCCAGCGTCGCCGCGTCGTCCGAGAAGACGGGCTCGGGGGTGCCAATGGTGATCGGCGGCAGCAGGAGGTCATCGGACAGCATCTCGGCCGTGGCCGCCACGCGGAGCGTCTGGCCGGCGAGGCTGCCGAGCGGCGCATCGTCGCGGACCGTGATCTGGAAGGCGCCGAGCGCACGCGTCTCGCCGGGCGCGATCCGCGGAATCGCCCGGACCGGCATGTCCCCCACGTCTACGTAGGGCGTCGCGGAGGTCAGAACCGCCTGGCCGTCGAGGGCCATCGCAGTCCGCCCGATGTTGGTGACGTACACGACGACGTCCGCGGTTTCGCCGGGGTCCAGAAAGCCGTTTCCGCTGGCCTGCGTGGTCTCGATGTGGTCGACCGCGAGCACGGGGCCGGCGAAGCGCATCGCGAGGCGGTTGGCGCTCACGTTTTCCTGCGCGACCGGCACGATCCGGCTCGGTGCCGGCCAGAAGCCGTCTCCCGCCATCCCGACCTCGGGCGTGTACGAGAAGATGGCCGGGCGGGCGCCCGACGCGCCGTACATCCAGTCGTCGGAGCCGCCGTTGGCGATGTACCCGATGGTCTGGTTGGTCGTCCCGGACGGGTAGCCGTTGACGCCGGTGAGGCGCTCCGCCTGCCGGACGAACGCGGCCGAGTCGGGCGTGAACAGGTCCGCCTCGTAGCCCCACGGGTAGATGAGGACGTTCGAGTAGCTGTGGTAGTTCATCGCGACCCGGATGCGGCGCGCGTCGACGAAATCGCGAAGGGCGGCGGTCTCGGGCTCGGAAAAGGCGGCCGCCCCGCGGTAGGTCTCGGACCCTCCGCTGGGCGACGAGCCGACGTCGTCGTGGCCCCACTCGACCCTGTAGTTGCGGTTGAGGTCCACGCCGCGCGTGCCGCCGGCGTTGGCGCGGCGGTTCTTGCGCCACAGCCCGCCGCCCGCCGGGTCCGTCGTCTGGTTGTAGACGTAGCCGTCCGGGTTGAGGACCGGCACGACGAACAGGCGGCGGGTGGCGAGCAGGAACTGCGCCTCGGCGTCGCCGGCGGCGCCGGAGCGGAGCAGGTCCCACAGCGAGAGCAGGACCGTCGCGAGGCCCTGCGGCTCGCGCGCGTGGTGGAGCGCCGTGAACAGGACCTCGGGCTCGCCCTCGTCGACGCCCGGGTTGTCGCCGACCTCGATCATCCACACGCTGCGGCCCTCGCCCGTCGTGCCCAGCGACGTCCGGGCGGAGACGAGCGCGGGAAACTCGGCGCGCATGAGGTCCAGGATCGCGAGCGTCTCGTCGAAAGTCGGGTAGCAGCCCATCGTGCCGGTGATCGGCGCAGGCGCGTCCGGGCACGCCGCTGTTCGGCGCGCCACGTCGGCCACGAGGTCCGGCACCAGAACGTCGACGCTGATTCCGGCCGCGCGCGCGGCGTCGAGGTCACGGGACGAGAGGACGAGGCGCAGGCTCGGCGTCCCGTCCGCCGTCTTGCCCGCCTCGGCATGGTCCACGCCGACGCCCGCCGCCGCGAGGCGCTCGGCGAGCCGGTCGCCCGAGACGCGGACGTCGGCGTAGCGCTCCTGTGCGTCCGCACGGCCGGACTGGGCGAGCCCGACCACCGGCGCGAGGGTCAGGGCGAGCAGGGCGAGGGGGCCCGCGAGCGGGAGTCGAGGCATCACAGTCGGGCGGGGTGGGGCGTCAAGGTAGAAGCGGATTCGGCGCAGGGGCGAACCGCCGCGTCCGCGGCCCGTTGCTGCGTCGTGCCCGCGTTTCCCGCCCCCGCCAACACGCAGCCCGGCCTCGCCGCCGTCCCGGACGCCCCGCTGCCCGCCGACGCCCCGCCGGCGGACCGCATGCGGGGCGTCGTGCTCATGGCGACGTCCGCGCTCGCCTTCAGCGGCATGAGCCTGTTCGTCAAGCTCGCCGCGGCCGAGCTGCCGGCGATGGAGATCGTCGCTGTGCGGTCGCTCGCGATGACGGGCCTGTCGCTCCTCTTCCTGCGGCTCGCCGGCGTCGCGCGGCGCGGCGTCAACCGCCCGTTGCTCGTCGCGCGCGGATTCGTCGGCGCGGGCGCGCTGAGCCTGCTCTACGCCGCCCTCGGCCGGCTTCCGCTCGGGGACGCCGTCACGATCCAGAACACAGCGCCGGTGTGGACGGCCGTCTTCGCGGCGGTCGCGCTCGGCGAGCGGCTGCGGCCGGCCATCATCGTGTCGGTCGCCGCGAGTCTGGCCGGCGTCGCGCTCGTCGCCCGCCCGGCGTTCCTGTTCGGGTCGAGCGCGGACGGCCTCGACGGTGTCGGCGTCGCGCTCG
>JBBSUZ010000093.1:0-10001 GCA_038233965.1 Rhodothermales bacterium
CACGGGAGCGGCGGGGCGGCCGGGTGGCCAGTTCTGGGATGCCGGACAGGGGGCAATCGCTGTGCCGCGCCGCGGGGCTGGCGGCGGGCCGGGCTATCTTTCGAGCCCACCCGCGACGCTGCTGCGGGCCGCCCGACTGCCGTTCAGCCCTCCGCCGTGTCGCCGTTTCGCCCCGTTCTGCTCGTTCTGATCGCCGCCGTGCTCGGTGCCTCGGGCTGCCGCCCCGCGCCAGAGGTGGCCACGGACGACGACGCCGCGTGGACGACCGTCGGCGACGCGGCCTGCGCCTCGTGCCACGCCGACATCTCGGCGACGTACGCGCGCTCGGGCATGGGCCGCTCGATGTCCAGGTTCACGAGCGCCGGCGCGCCGGAGCAGTTCGACGCGCAGGGCCGCAGCCCGGTCGTCTGTGCCCCGGCCGACGCGAGCGAGGGGGCCGGCTACTGTTACCAGGCGCTCGTCCGCGGCGACTCGCTGTTCCAGCGCGAGACGCACCCGGCCGAGCCAGGCTTCGAGCGCGTCTACGCCGCGAGCCACGTCGTCGGCTCGGGCAACGCCACGCGCTCGTACCTCATGCTCGCCGGTGCGGGGACGGCCGGCGGCGCTACGGCCGGCGAGGGCTACCTCACCGAGATGCCGCTGACGTGGTACGTCGAGCGCCAGATCTGGGACCTCAGTCCGGGCTACGCGCTCGGCAACCAGCGCTTCGAGCGCCCGATCACGACCGAGTGCCTCACGTGCCACGATGCCGCGCCGGGCCACGCCGAGAGCCAGAACTACTACACGAGCATCCCGCTCGGCATCTCGTGCGAGCGCTGCCACGGGCCGGGCTCGGCGCACGTCGCGGCGTACGAGGCCGGCGGCGAGCCCGCCGAGACGTACATCGTCAACCCGAAAACCCTCTCGACGGCGCTCCAGCTCGACGTCTGCCAGCAGTGCCACCTCACGGGACAGACCGTCTTCGCGCCGGGCGAGACGCCCGAGACCTACCGCCCCGGGCGGCCGCTCTCGGCGCACCGCGCCGTCTTCGTGACCGAGGCGTCTCTGAAGGACCCCGAGGCGTTCGGCATCGCGAGCCACGCCGAGCGCATGGCGCAGAGCGCCTGCTTCCAGGGCGCGCTCGGCTCGCCGAGCCCGATGACGTGCACGACGTGCCACAACCCGCACGTCGCGCAGGCCGAGCTGCCGCCGGACACCTACGCGGCCGCCTGCCGCTCCTGCCACACGCCCGCACCGTCGGGCGCCATCGCACGAGGCAAGGGGCCGCTCTGCGACCGCCCCGGCGCCACGACGCCGGCCATCGCCCTCTCGGGCGACTGCGCCTCGTGCCACATGCGCCGCGCGGGCACGTCGGACATCCCGCACGTCTCGTTCACGGACCACTGGATCCGCAAGAGCCCGCCGCCGGGCCGCGCCGGCGGGCCGACCGAGCGCGGGCAGGCGCGCACGACGCCGTTCGAGTACGTCAATGTGGTGCTGCGCGAGGGCGCGCTCGAGGGGCGGCCCGCGCCGGCACAGTCCGCGGCGCTCGCGGGCGTCGAGACGGGCATCGCGCTCGTGGGCGTCTACGACACGGCGCACCGCCTGCCGGCCTACCTGCCGCGCGCGGCCGCCCTCCTGCGCCGCGGGATCGCGGGCGGGCAGGACCGGACGGACGCCCGCATCGCGCTCGGCCGCGCGCTCGCCGGGATGGACTCGCTCCAGGCCGCCGTCTCCGTCCTCGCCGATGCCGCCGCCCGCGACACGACCTCGGGCATGGCTGCGCTCTGGCTCGGCGCGACGCGCCTCGACGCCGGCGACGCGACCGGCGCGGCCCGCGACCTGCGCCGGGCGGTCCGGCAGATGCCGCGCTACACCGAGGCGCGCATCCAGCTCGCCGAGGCCCTCGCGTCGCAGCCTGCCGAGGCCGCCGCCGTCCTCGACGTCGCGCTCCGCGCCGACCCGGTCCGCCACGCGTCGGCGTGGAACGACCTGGGCTTTTACCGCCTCCAGGCGGGCGACATTCCAGCGGCGACGTCCGCGCTGCGCCGGGCCGTCGCGCTCGACCCGCGCCTGCCGCTCGCGCGCGTCAACCTCGGGACGGCGCTGCTCGCCGCGGGCGACCTCGCCGCCGCCGGGGCCCAGCTCGACGCCGCGCTCCGCCTCACGCCCGACAGCGTGCCGGCGCTCGGCAACCTCGGCGTCGTCCGCCAGCAGCAGGGCCGCACGGCCGACGCGCGCCGCCTCTTCGAGCGCGTCCTCGCCCTCGAACCGGGCAGCCCGCAGGCGACGGCCGCCCTCGCCAGCCTTCCCCGATGACACTCCGACTGACATTCCTTCTCGTTCTGGTCGCCGGCTGTGCCTCCGGTCCGGCCGACGTGCAGACGGCCGAGAGCGTCCCGCTGAAGCTCGACCGTGCGGGCGCGCGGCGCCTCGCCGAGTCCGTCCTCGGCAGCTATGCCGGCGGACCCGCCATCGAGAGCGGCCTGCTCACCGGCGACGGCGACGACCTCACGCTGCACCCGCAGCTCATTCCGGCCGCGCTCCGCTCGCACCTCAACGACGCCGATGGCAACGGCGCGATCGGGTGGGAGGAACTGTCGGCCTTCCTCGCTGCGACCTACGCCGACGGCCACGGCCTGCCGCCGACGCTCGCCGCGCTCCGCGCCGATGCCGGTTTTCCGGAGGCGGATTCAGCCCTGTTCACGGTCGACGTCGAGGGCAGCGTGATGACGCACGCGCGTCGCCGCATCCACGTCCCGCTCGCCGCCCTGCGGACTGCGCTCGCGAGCTTCGCGGCGGGCGACGGCCTGCACTACCCCGCCGGCACGCTCATCCTGGGCGAGCACCTCGACGGCGACGCCGTGCTCGAAACGACCGTCAAGCGCCGCCGGGCGGACGGCTTCTGGGACTTCGCCGTCTACGACGCCCGGGGCCAGCGCGCCGCCGAGACGTCGACGCCGCCGCGCGCGCTCCGCGCGCCGACGCAGTGCACGGGCTGCCACCTCGGCCAGCGCCTCTTCGAGCCCGAGCGCTCGTTCCCCGCCACGCCCGTCGACGGGGCCGACGGCCCGCGCCGCTACGTCGTCGCGGACGCCGATCGTAGCGCCGAGGCAACGGCCAGATTTCAGGAGCACGCCCGCCGCGAGGACGGCGTCCTCGGGCTCTACGCGACGGTCTACAGCGGTCGCCTCATCGCCGCCCGCACCGCCGGCACGGCGTCCCCGGCCGACCTCGCGCTGCTGACGCGCCTCGGCCTGTAACCCCTCTGCCGTAGAGACGTGCCATGGCGCGTCTCCGCGAGGCCCGCCCGACGAGGATGCCCGGACGTCGCGCGCTGATCAAGACGCGCCATGGCGCGTCTCGACGCCGGGAATGGACGTCGCGGTCGGGCCGGACGTCGCGGCGGGGCCGGACGTCGCGGTCGGGACATCACACCTCGGCCCCGGCCGGCTCGTCGCGGAACTGGCGGGCGGCGAGGCTCGCGTAGAGCCCGCCGCGCGCCACGAGCGCGTCGTGCGTGCCGGTCTCGACGACCCGGCCCTCGTCCAGCACCACGATCCGGTCCGCGTCGCGGACGGTCGCGAGGCGGTGCGCGACGACGACCGTCGTCCGGCCCTGCATCAGGAGCGCGAGCGCGTCCTGCACGGCGGCCTCGGAGGCGCTGTCGAGCGCCGACGTCGCCTCGTCGAGGACGAGGATCGGGGCGTCTTTGAGGACCGCGCGGGCGATGGCGACGCGCTGCCGCTGGCCGCCCGAGAGCTTGACGCCGCGCTCGCCGACGGGCGTGAGGTAGCCGTCCGGCAGCGCCGTGATAAAGTCGTGGGCATTGGCCGCGCGCGCGGCCGCCTCGACCTCGGCGTCGGTCGCGTCCAGCCGGCCGTAGCGGATGTTGTCCATGAGGCTCGCGCCGAAGAGCTGCACGTCCTGCGCGACGACGGCGACGGACTGGCGGACGCTCTCGACCGTCAGCTCGCGCAGGTCGTGGCCGTCGATGCGGACGGCCCCGGCGTCGGGGTCGTAGAAGCGGGGGAGGAGGGCGAGGAGCGTCGTCTTGCCGGCTCCGCTCGGCCCGACGAGGGCGACGGTCTCGCCGGGCGCGGCGGCGAACGAGACGTCGTGCAGGACGGCTGCGCCGGGCGTCCCGTCGAGGCTCGGCGTGCCGTAGGCGAACGTGACGTGTTCCACCGACACGGCTCCACGGACGGGCGCGGGCAGCACGACCGCGCCCGGCGCGTCGGCGATCTCGGGCGGCGTGTCGAGCAGCTCGAACAGGCGCTCGGAGGCGCCCGCGGCCGAGTTGAACGACGTGTACAGCCGCGAGCCGCCGCCGACCGTCCGCGCGATGTTGAGCGCGTAGACGATGAACGCGACGAGGTCGCCCGCCGTCAGGCGGTTGGCGAGCACCTCGCGCCCGCCGAGCCAGAAGATGCCGACGAGGGCGCCGAAAAAGAGGAACGCGACGACGTTCCAGAAGATCGACGTCACGACGGCGCGCTTGCGCGCGGACTCGAACAGGGCCTCGACGGAGCGGCCGTAGCGCGCCGTCTCGAACGCCTCGCGCGTGAAGGCCTGCACGACCCGGATCGCCCCGATCGACTCCTCGGCGACGGCCGTCGTCTCGGCGAGGTGGTCCTGGATGTCGCGCGACAGCTTCCGCACGCGGACGCCGACCGACCGCGCCGCGAACGCGACCGGCGGCACCACGATCACGACGCCGAGCGCGAGCCGCCAGTTCAGCGTCACCATGAGCACGGCCGAGCCGACGAGCGTCAGGCTCAGCGTCAGCACCTGCTGGAGGTCGTCCGTGACGGCGGTCTGGACCTTGCTCACGTCGTTGGTGAGGCGGGAGGTGATCTCGCCCGTGCGCGTCTCGGCGAAAAAGCGCAGCCCGAGGCGGTTGATGTGCGCGTAGAGGCGCGTCCGCAGGTCCGCCACGACGCGCTCGCCGGTCCAGTCCAGCAGGTACCCGCCGACGGCCCCGAGCACGGCCTGCATCGCGAAGAGGCCGAACAGGCCGAGCGCGAGCCGGTTCAGGAGCGATCCGTCGACGGTCGTGAACACGGAGTCCAGCAGGCCCTTGAGGCCGAGCGGGACGACGAGGCCGACGGATGTCGCGACCATCAGCAGGCCGATCGAGACGGCGAGGCGGGCGCGGTACGGCCGGGCGAGCGCGGCAAAGCGCCGCAGCGTCACGCCGAGCGGCGCGCGGGGCGTGGAGGCGTCACGGTCGGCGTCGATCGGGCGCGGGGCGGGGGAGTCGGGCATCGTCCCCGAACGCGCGTGCGGTGCGTCCGGGTTCTGCGGGACGCGGGCGTCTGGCCCGCCGTTTCGCCCCGTCACGCCGTATTCGTAGAGACGCCCCAGCGGGGCGTCTCCGCGACGTCGGACCATCGCCGCGACGTCGAATCACCGCCCCAGCGTCACGGCGCAGGCACGACGCGGAGGGTGACGTAGAAGTCCGGGTCCACCCGGAACGCGTCGGGCGACGACAGCACCGTCGCCGTCGCCTGCCAGTCGGACGTCGGGGTGATCCGCGAGAACGTGCCGTCCGCGAGGGTGACGTCGACGGGCATGGCGAAGCCAGGGACAACGTCGGCCCAGCGGTAGAAGAGCGTCGGGCCGTCGAGGCGGACTTCGAGGGCTGGAATCATGGTCGTCTCGAGGTACTGCTCGAAGACGTGCGTGAGGTCGACGCCGGTGAGTTCGGACATCGCGCGCCGGATCTCGGCGCCGCTCACGGTCTGGTGCCGGAAGCGCGCCTGGAGCCCGCGCAGCGTCATCCGCCACCGCGCGTCGTCGCCGACGATCTGGCGGATCGTGTGCAGCATGTTGCCGCCCTTGCTGTACATGTCGCCCGAGCCCTCGCGCCCGACGCCGAACGTCCCGACGACCGGGACGTCGTTGCGGATGCCGCGGCGCGTGCCGATGACATACTGCGCGCCCGCCTCGGGGCCCTGCTCGCACTCGACGAAGAGGTTCTCGGCGTAGTTGGTGAACGACTCGTGGACCCACATGTCGGCGATGTCGCGGGAGGTGATGCTGTTGCCCCACCACTCGTGGCCGGACTCGTGGACGATGATGAAGTCCCACGAGAGGCCGGTGCCCGTGCCCGAGAGGTCGCGGCCGAGGTAGCCGTTGCGGTAGCGGTTGCCGTACGCGACGGCCGACTGGTGCTCCATGCCGAGGTGCGGCGTCTCGACGAGTTTGTAGCCGTCCTCGTACCACGGGTACGGCCCGAACCAGTGCTCGAAGCAGGCCAGCATGGGCTTGACCTGCTGGAACTGCTGGCGCGCGCGCGCCTCGTTGTAGTCCAGCGGGTAGAAGTCGAGGGAGAGCGGGCCGGACTCGCCGGCGAACGTGTCCGAGAAGTGCGCGTAGTGCCCGGCGTTGACCGCGACGTCGTACGTGTTGATCGGGTTGACGACGGCCCACGTGAAGGTTGTCGTGCCGTCGCGGTTGTCGCGGGTGCTGCGGAGGCGGCCGTTCGAGACGTTCGTCAGGCCCGTCGGGACGGTGATGGCGACGCGCTGGCTGTCGGGCTCGTCGGTCTGCGAGTCTTTGACGGGCCACCACGCGGACGCGCCGAGGCCCTGGACGGCCGTCGCGATCCACGGCCGCCCGAGGCTGTCGGCCGTCCACACGACGCCGCCGTCCCACGGCGCGTTCTCGGCGACACGCGGCGTGCCGTGGTAGGTGACGGTGACGGTCTGGAGCGATCCCGCGGCCGGGGCGGTCGGGAGCGTCACGAAGAGCGCGTTGCCGTCGCGGCGGACCGGCAGCGTCTGGTTTCCCAGCATGACGGCGTCGGGCACGAGCGGCTCCTGGAGGTCGATCTGCATCGTCCGCGCGGGCTGGAGCGTCCGGAACGTGATGCCGACCTGCCCGCGGATCGTCTGCGCGGCCGGGTCGAAGGCGACGGCGAGGTCGTAGAACGTGACATCCCACCAGGCGCGCTCGGGCGTGACGGTCCCGCGCAGCGTGTCGGCGCGCGTCGGGGCGCCGTCGCCCGCGAGCGGCGTCTGGGCGCTGGCGGCGGCGGTCGTGAGCAGGAGGGCGAGCAGGGCGAGGCGGCGCATCGGGTCGAGGGCGGACGGCCCGAAACCTACGGACGGCGTGCGGCCGTCCCGTAGATTCCCGCCATGGAACCGCACGTCTACACCCGCGACGAACAGGGCCGCCGCCGCGGCTGGATCGAGGTCGTCGTCGGCTCGATGTTCTCCGGCAAAACCGAAGAGCTCATCCGCCGCCTGCGCCGCGCGACCATCGCGCGGCAGCGCGTCGCCCTGTTCAAGCCCGCCATCGACACCCGGTACGACGCCAACGCCGTCGTGTCGCATGACGCGACGGTCATGCCGTCGACCGTCATCACGGCGCCCGAGCAGATGCTGCTGCTCGTCGGCGACGCGGACGTGGTCGGCATCGACGAGGCGCAGTTCTTCGGACCCGAGCTCGTCGCGGTCGTCGAGCAGCTCGCCCGCGACGGCCGGCGCGTCGTGGTGGCGGGGCTGGACCAGGACTTCATGGGGCGGCCGTTCGAGCCCGTCCCGCAGCTCATGGCCGTCGCGGAGCACGTGAGCAAGCTGCATGCCGTGTGCGTCCGGTGCGGCGCGCCGGCGAACCACTCGCAGCGCATCGTCGCCGGCGGCGGGCGCGTGCTGCTCGGCGAGAAGGACGCCTACGAGCCGCGCTGCCGGACGTGCTTCGACCCGACCGGTGCCGAGGCGGAGACGTCTGTGCGCGCGGTGCCGGCCGACGGCGAGGCCGCGTAGCAGCGCCCGGCCCGTGTTCACCGGCTTCACTTGGCCCGGGCGCCATGGCGGCGCTATCGTCTGGCCTCACCACCCGCCGCCCTGCATGGCCCTGACTGGCCGACTGACGACCGCCCGCGAGGCCACGGCCCGTGTCCGCACGGCCGTCCGAACCGTCCGTGTGCGCCGCTTCGCCGCGGCGTTCCTCGACGGTCTGCTCGCGCTCACGATCGCGCTGACGCCCGCCGCCATCGCCGGCGCGACTGGCGGCAGCGGGCCCGTCCAGGGCCGCGTGTTCGGGGTCGGGCTGCTTCTCGGGACGGCGTACCTGCTGCTCCGCGACGCGATCCCGTACGCCGAGTGGGGCGCGCGGTCGCTGGCGAAGCGCTGGCTCGGCGTCCGCCCGTACGACATCGACGGCGGCGAGGTCGACTGGCGGACCTCCGCACGGCGCAACGCGACCGTTGCCGCGGCGTTCGGCATCCCGGCCGTGACCTACGCCATCGGCGGGCACCGCGGGCTGCCGTTCGGGGAGACGCTGCTGTACGTCGCTGTCCTGCTCGCGCTCGTGGAAGGTGTGCTGGTGCTCGTAGACCGCGAGGGCGCGCGCCTCGGCGACCGCTGGGCCGGCACGCGCGTGACCGAGGCGCGGGCGTAGCGTCTGGTACGCCTGCACCAGACACGTCTGGCAGGCGACGGCTAGGTTGAGGCGACGCTCACCCGCCACCCGATGCGCCTCGGCCTGCTCTCCGCCGTCTTGTCCGCCGTCTGCATTCTTGCGCCGGCCGCGCGGGCGCAGTCCGGGCCCTCCGGCATCCTCGCGGCGACGCCGCCGCGGCTGGCCTACGATGCCGGCCTCGGACCACGTCCAGGCCGAGCACCGTCCTCAGCTACGTCCCCGGCCGAGATTCCCCGTTCAGGGCCGCGTGAACGAGCCACGTGGCGCGGTGCCCGAACCGGTTTCCTCGTCGGTGCAGGGATCAGCGTCGTCGGCATTGGCACCGCTTTTATTCTCGGCGGCAACGGAGACGTTGCTGCGTGGCAACTGGCGGCGGCAGCGGCTGTCCCGCTCACGGCCGCTGCCACGCTCACCGGAGCCGTCGTCGGATGGACGCGTACGGGGCCCGTTCGGCCTGTCGGCGAGTGGCCGCGGTAGGGATGCATCGAGACGGCGCCCGTGTATCCGGTCTGATACAGGTGCATCAGGCGGCGGGGCGGGGTGTCGATTAGGTTGACGCAGAACCCGCCCTCCGCCCCGATGCGTCTCGCCCGACTCGCTGCCGTCCTGATCGCAGCCTGTGTCCTGGCGCCGCTCGCGGTCGCACAATCTGAGCCGTCCGGCATCCTCGTCGCGCAGTCGCCGCCCGCCCTCACGTACGACGCCGGCCTCGGGCCGCGCGCGGCCCCGTCGGAAGCCTCCGTCGAGATAGTGTTTCCTGCCGACGCAGCGGGCCCGCGCGGACGCGGGGCGTGGCGCGGGGCCAAGAGGGGGTTTCTGGTCGGCCTCGGGATCAGCGCGGTCGCCGTGGCCGGCACGATGGTGCACGACGCGCAGGACGGCGGGTGCGACATGTTCTGCCCGTGGATGTTCGTCGCCGCGGCCGCGGTCCCGTTCACGGCCATCACGACGGCCACGGGCGCGGTGATCGGGGCGGCGACGGCGCGGCCCGAGGCGGTTCCGCCGCCGGTGCTGGAGTAGCCCGAGGCGGCCCGAATCGGCGTCGCTTTCGCTGCGCGGTCACGCCGGCACGACGGGCGTGACGGTATGTTGGCGGACGGCCGAACGAGCTTCGGACTGCACCTGACCGACGCCCCATGGACGCCCCGCGCTACCTCGTCTCCGCCCGCAAGTACCGCCCGCAGACCTTCGGCGCGCTCGTCGCGCAGGAGCACGTCGCGGAGACGCTGCGCAACGCCGTCCGCTCGGGCCGCCTCGCGCAGGCGTACCTCTTCTCGGGCCCGCGCGGCGTCGGCAAGACGACGGCGGCGCGCATTCTCGCCAAGGCCATCAACTGCAAGACGCCGCTGAGCGAGCGCCCGGACGTCGAGCCGTGCGGCACGTGCGAGGCGTGCACGTCGTTCGACGACGGTCGCGCGATGAACGTGATCGAGATCGACGCCGCGTCGCACAACGGCGTCGACGACATGCGCGAGCTGCGCGAGACGGTCCGCATCCCGCCGCAGGGCGCCAAGAAGAAGGTTTACATCCTCGACGAGGTGCACATGCTCTCGGCGAGCGCCTTCAACGCGATCCTGAAGACGCTCGAGGAG
>JBBSUZ010000094.1:0-9984 GCA_038233965.1 Rhodothermales bacterium
CGGCGAGCCAGCCCGCCTGGTCGGGCGGGACGTGCAGGAAGAGTGCGAAAAAGTGCGCCAGGAAGAGCGTCAGCCCCAGCGCGACGCCGCGCGGGCTCCACGCCGGCAGCGCCGCCGCGACCGCCAGCGCCACGACGACGCCAGCGTAGCTCGCCCACGGCCACCCGCTCAGCCCAGCCGCGACGGCTGCACTCGCCGCGCCGACAGGCGCGAGCCGGGCGACGAGCGCGAGCCGCGTCCGCTGCGGCTCGCTGCCGACGGCGAGGAGCCCGAACACGGCGAGCAGCCCCGCGGCCATGCCCGGCCGCGCCGTCTGCCCGGCCGCCGTCAGCAGCCCGATGCCCGCCGCGGCGCCGGCCACCAGGCACAGCACGGCGCGGACGGCGAAGACGGCCCGCGCCCAGCCGGGGTCGAGGGCACGCAGGGCGAGCAGGACGCGGCCGGTCGGCATGAGGGGAATGCTGCCGGGGCTAGTGGAACGTCACGAACTGTCTCTTGACCCTCACCTCGCTCAGGATGACTGTGTCGTCGGGTTACCGCTGCGCTGGCCTGGCTGCGCTGGCTCGCTGCCGATGGTCACCCGACGTAGGCGCGGACGGCGTCCTGCGCCTTGCGGACGGTCTGGAGCGCCTCGCGGAGCAGGTTCTGCTGGCTCCGCGTCGAGTGCTCGGGGTCGACGAGGTCCGTCAGCGGGGCGCCGATCTCGGCGGCCATCATCTGGTGGCGCAGGTGCAGGTCCACGAGCGTCGTGAAGGCGGGCAGGAGCGCGCGGGCCGTCTCGGCGAGCGGGTGCGGGCTGGCGCCGATCCGGCGCAGGCGCTCGAAGGTGTTGGACGTCGTGAGCTCGCCGGCGTCGAGCGCGATCGCGCGCGTCATGTGGACGACCGGCGAGATCGCCCGGCCGCGCACGTCGACGCCGGCCACGCGGGCCCCGGCGACCTCGACGTCGTCGATGTCGAAGCGGTTGAACGTCGCGAGCGGGACCGCGACGGCCACGGCCTCGCGGGCCAGCACGGCCACGAGCGGGCGCGACGGGAGGTGCTCGCGGATCGTCTCGCGGAGGGCCTCGGCGAGCGCATCGTCGCCGTAGATGGCGCGGAAGTCGAAGGCGAGCCCGGCGGCGGCCGAGGCGTCGGGGTCGGCGGCGTCGGTCCAGCGCACGTAGGCGGCTTTCCAGGCGCTGAGCGGCTGCCGGAACGCGGCCGCGGCGGCCGAGAGGCCGTTCTCGGAGTCGGCGTAGCCGCACGTCCGGAGGGCGTCCACGACGCGCGTGCCGAGGTGCTCGTAGTAGGCGGCATACGCGTCGGCGCGCTCGGGCGCGGGGTCGGCGTAGACGATGCCGTTGTCCTGGAAGGCGCGCAGGACGGACTCGCGGCGGCCGGCGGGCCCGAACGTGAGCCACGCCCAGCTGTCGGCCGGCGGCAGGTCCGCGGCGTCGGGGTCGGCGTCGTGCTCGGCGCGCAGGTCGGCCTCGACGAGCGCGATGAGGCGCTGCTTGAGCTGATCGTCGACCTCGGTCACGATGTCGAGCAGGTCCTCGGCGTCGACGCCCTGGTAGTGGAGGCGGTAGAGGCGCCGGTTGGAGTCCTGGCGGAGCGCGGCGAGCTCGGCCACCGACGTCACGCGCTCGATGCGCTCGGTCGTCGCGACGGGGTCGAGGCCACGGTAGTGGCTCACGTCGTCGGAGGTGAGCAGGCCGCGGAGGTCACCCGTCGCCGCGTCGAGGATGACGAGGCGGCGCACGCGGTAGCGCATCATCGTCCGGATGGCGTCGAACAGGCGCTCGTCCGAGCGCAGCGCGATCGGCGGCCGCTCGACGAGCGACATCACAGCCGCGCCGGTGTCGCCGCCGGCCGCCACGACGCGCTCGACGAGGTCGCCCTCGGTCACGACGCCGACGGCGTCGCCGTCGTGCAGCACCACGACCGCGTCCGACGACGCGTCGGACATGGCCTGCGCCGCCTCGCGGATGGTCGCCGTGGCGTCGACGGCCGCCGTCTGGTCGCGCAGGACGGACCCGAGCTCGGTGTCGAACAGCAGGAACGCGCCGGCGGCGTCGACGTCGTCGTCGCCCTGGCGGACGAACCGCTTCACCTCGGCGTCGAAGTACGCCTCGAAGGCCTCGTTGCTGCGGCGGATGGCGTCGAAGGTCTCGGACGCGACGAGCGCGCACGCCGTCTGCGCCTCGACCGCGCGGGCCTCGTACGGCAGCGCGCCGCCCTGCGTGAGCCCGTACGCGCCGAAGGACGTCCCCGGCCCGCACATGTCGATCGTCCGCCCGGTCTCGGCGTCGCTCAGCCGCACGATGCCCTCGGTGACGACGTAGAGCGCGCGGTGGACGTCCTCGCCCTGCTGCAGCACCACCTCGCCGGGCGCGTAGAACTCGACGGTCATCTTCTGGAGCAGGCTGGCCCGCTCGGCGTCGCTCAGCGAGCGGAAGGGTTCGGTGCGCTCGAACAGCGCGGACACGGGGGCGAACAGCGACTGGGGCATCAGGCGGGCGGGGCTGGACAACGGAGAGGGAAGGTAGACCGCGCCACCCGGCCGTCGGTTCGCGACGCGAGGCGTCCCCGCTGCGGCGTCGGAACGGGTCGCGGCCGTTCTCCACGTCCCCGTAGTGGCACAGCTTGCTGCGCCCACCCCAACCGGATTGCAAATCGGATCGACGGGCACAGCTTGCTGTGCCCCTACGGGATTGCTACGGGACGGCGGCGTCGACCGCGATGTCGGCCCCGCCTGTCATCCCGCGCCGATGATGTGGACGGCCTCTGCGACGCCGTCGACCGTCAGGGGCGAGGAGAGTCGGAAGACGTCGCCGTCGAGGAGGACGCGGACGACCGGGCGCCTCGCCGTCAGCACGGCGTGCCCGGCGACGGTCAGGTCGAGGTGGCGGTCGAGGTGGCCGCGCAGGACGTGGACCGCCATTCGGAGCGCGTCGGCCGGGCCGTCGGGCATCGTCAGGAGGATGTTGAGGCGGCCGTCGGAGCGGCGGTCGAGGACCTCGAAGCTGAACAGGTGCGGCGCGTACGTGTTGGGCGAGATGAAGACGAACGGCGTCCGGCACACGACCGACTGCCCGTCGAGGTCGACGTCGAGACGCAGGCGGCGCATTCGCAGCAGCGCACGGACGGCGACGGGCACCGTGGACACGGCGCGCAGCAGGCGGCTGCCGTGCGTCTCGGTCCGCATCGCGGCGATGTCGGGCGCGAGGCCGAGCGCGGCGTGGTTGAGGAAGAGGTGGCCGTTGACGCGGCCGGCCGAGACGGGCCGCGCGACGCCCTCGGCGATCGTCTTTGCCGCCGCCGCGAGGTCCGTCGGGAGGCCGAGGCCACGGGCGAAGTGGTTGAACGTGCCCATCGGGAGCACGCCGAGCGGAACGGGCCGGCCGCCGAGCGCCTCGGCCGCCGCCCGGATCGTCCCGTCGCCGCCCCCGACGACGACGGCGTCGGCCGCGCCGCGCTCGACCTCGGCGGCGGCGCGGCGGACCGCCTCGGCGAGGTCGGACCCGAACGGGCGCACGATGGCCTCGACCCCGGCGTCGGCGAAGTGGGCGGCGATGACGTCGGCGGCGGGCGTCGCGGCCCCGCTCGCGGGGTTGACGAGGACGACCGCGCGCATCAGACGACCGGGTGAGGACGTCGCCAAAGTAGGCCCCCGATTGGACTCACATCCGGAGTGTGTCGCGTCTAGTTTCGTCCGCTTCCGCTCCCGTGCCGATGGTCCGTCGCCTCGTCCTGTTCCTCGCACTCGCGGCCTCGGCTGCGCACGCGCAGGACGCCCCGCTCACCGTCTCCGTCGATTGCCCCGGGTACGTCCCCGGCTGCGACGTCGACTTTTTCCAGACCGAGGTCCCGTTCGCGCAGTTCGTCCGCGACCCCGCCGGGGCCGACGTCGCCGTGCTGATCACGCAGCAGGAGACCGGCGGCGGCGGGCGGCGCTACGACCTCTTCTTCCGCGGCCGCCGCGCCGCGGCGGGCCGGGTCGACACGCTGACGGTGCAGACGGGCCCCGGCGCGACCGACGACGCGCGGCGGCGGGCGCTGCTCGGCCGGCTCGCGCTCGGAATCACCGGCTACGCCGCGCGGACGGGCCTCGCGGATCGCCTCGCGGTCGCGTACGCCGCGCCGGCCGCCGACGCGCCGGCCGCGGCGCCGGCCCGCGACCCGTGGAACAACTGGGTCTTCCGCCTCAGCGGCAACGGCTACTTCAACGGGCAGCAGCAGACGTCGTCCGTGCAGACGTTCGGCTCGGTCTCGGCGTCGCGCGTGACGGACCGCTGGAAGCTGCGCGTGCAGCCCAACGGCTCGCTCAACCGCGACCGCTACGACCTCACCGACAGCACGACGTTCGTCAGCCGGCGCACGAGCGTCGGCCTGTTCGGGCAGGTCGTCCGCGCGCTCTCGCCGCACTGGTCGGCCGCGGTCCAGCTCAACGCGCGCCGCTCGACGTTCCAGAACTACGACTTCCGCGTGACGGGCGGGCCGGCGGTCGAGTACAACGTCTACCCGTACACCGAGTCGACGCGGCGGCAGCTCCGCCTCGCCGCCCGGCTCGAGGGCGAGTCCGTGGCGTACGTCGACGAGACGCTGTTCGGGCGCACGCGCGAGGTCACCGTGCGGCCGCAGCTCTCGGCCGAGGCCGTCTTCGCGCAGCCGTGGGGCTCGGCCAACGTCTCCGTCTACGCCTCGGCCATCGCCACGCGGGCCGGCAAGTACCAGACCGGCCTCAACGGCAACCTCGACATCCGCATCCTCAAAGGCCTCAACGCCAACATCTTCGGCAACGCCTCCCTCATCCGCGACCAGATCAACCTGCCGGCGGCGGGCGCGACGCCCGAGGAGATCCTGACGCAGCAGCGCGAACTCGCCACGGGCTACCAGTACTTCATGGGCCTCGGCATGTCGTACACGTTCGGGTCCATCTTCAACCCGGTCGTCAACGCCCGATTCGGCAACTGAGTGCTCTGCCCAGGCACTATTGACGGGTCCGGATTCCTCAGACTTTCCAGCTAAAGCTCCCCTCCTGTACAGGAGGGGCCGGGGGTGGTCGATCGGGCCGAACGCAAACCTGCCAATAACTGTTTGCCGCAGCACTGAGCGCCGGTCAGGCAGCGTCAGAGCTGTCGGACGACGCGGCACGGATTCCCCACGGCGACGACGCCCGCCGGAACGTCGCGGGTAACGACGCTGCCGGCCCCGATGACGCTGTCGTCGCCGATGGTGACGCCGGCGAGCAGGATCGCGCCGCCGCCGATCCAGACGTTCGCGCCGATCGTGACCGGCGCGCCGAGCTCGAGACCCTGGCGCCGGACGGCCGGGTCGGTCGGGTGCGTCGCGCCGTAGACCTGCACGCCGGGCCCGAGCAGCGTGCCCGCGCCGATCGTAATGGCGCACGTGTCCAGAAACACGCAGTTGAAGTTGACGAAGGCGCCGTCGCCGAGCGAGACGTGCGTGCCGTAGTCGAACTGGACCGGCGGGACGACCTCGACGCGCGCGCCGACGTGCCCGAGCAGCGCCTCGAGCGTCGCCCGGCGCGCCGCCGGCTCCGTCTCGGGCAGGCCGTTGTAGGTGCGGACGAGGTCGCGCGCCCGGGCGCGCTCTGCCGTCAGGGCCGGATCGAGCGCGTCGTACAGCTCGCCGGCCAGCATCTTGGCGCGTTCGGTCATGGGCGGGACGGGATGTGGGATAGGGGATACGAGATGCGGAAATGCATGTCCGTCGTCACGGTGGCGATGTCGAGATCACGGTGTCGAGACTGGGCGTCGGTCCTTCATCCCGCATCCCGTATCCCGCATCCCGTATCCCTACTCCGAGTACGTATCCGGCAGGTCGTTTTCGTACAGCACGACGTCACCGTCCTGCAGCATCCCCGCGAGGAGATCGCGGGCCTCGAAGAAGGAGCCGGCGACGCGGACGCGGTCGTCGGGGAAGCCGGCCGCGGCGAGGCCCTCGCGGATCGGGGCCGTCTGCTTCTGCCCGACGAGCACGGCGAGGTCGCCCGGCTGCGTCAGCGCGTGCGCGATGTCCGTGCCGAAGGCGCGGTTGAGCTCGGCCTGCCGCGCGCCCATCTCGACCATGCCCGGCGTCACGACGACGCGCCGGCCGCCTTCGGGGACGTCCATCTGGCCGAGGATCTCGACCGCGTTGCGCGCGCCGACCGGGTTCGAGTTGAAGGCGTCGTCGATGATCACGACGCCGTTCTCGGTGCGCAGCGCGAGGCGGTGGGCGACGGGCTCGATGCGGGCGACGGCGTGCGCGATCTGCCGCATCCGCAGGCCCACGGCGCGGCCGACGCCGACCGCGAGTAGCACGTTGAGCACGTTGTGCTGGCCGAGCAGGCGCGTCCGGACCTCGGCCGTCTCGCCGGTGTCGTCGCGGACGGTGAAGCGCGCGCCGTCGGGGCCGTACGTGATGTGCTCGGCGACGATGTCGGCGCCCGGGTGACCTTCCACGGAGACGGTCCAGACGCGGCCGGCGTCCGGGGGCAGGCGCGTCGTGGCCATGGCGAGCACGCGCGGGTCGTCGGCGTTGAGGACGGCCTGGCCGCCGGGCTTGAGGGCCGCGACGAGGTCGCCCTTGACGCGGGCGATGCGCTCGATCGGCCCCATCGTCTCGAGGTGGGCCGGCCCGACGGCCGTGACGACGGCGATGTCGGGCCGGGCGAGCGCCGTCAGCTCTTGGATGTCGTGCTCGTAGCGGGCGCCCATCTCGAGGATGAGCATCCGGTGGTCCGGCCGCAACTGGTTGTTGACGACGATGCAGACGCCGCCGGGCGTGTTGAAGCTTCCCGGCGTGGCGAGCGTGTTGAAGCGCTGCCGGAGAACCTCGGCGATGGCAAACTTGACGCTCGTCTTGCCATAGGAGCCCGTGATCGCGATCGTCGTGAGATCGGGCCGGGCGGCGAGCGTCGCCTTGGCCTGGGTCTCGAAGCCACGCTGGACGCCCGCCTCGACCGGCCGCAGCAGCAGTCCGGCGAGAACCACCCAGACGGGCGCGCCGGCATCTGCGACGAGCCAGCCGGCGAGCAGCGGCGCGACGCTGTCGAACGCCCACGCGCCCCACGTCCCGACGACGACCGGAATCGCGGCGAGGACGAGCGCGAGGCGCGCCTGCCGCGTGAGGCGGTCCGTGAACACGAGCGGCTTCTTCTCCCGCGCCCGCTCGACATGCATGGCCGACGCGAAGGCGACGCACCAGACGAGGCAGACCGCGACGGCCCACGCGCCGCCAAGCGTCGCCACCGGCAGCAGGACGAGGCCGGCGGCGTGGCTCGGCGCGAGCAGGCGGCTCCGGCCGCGCGTCGTCAGCCAGTGCCACATCTCGTTCGGCTTGTAGCCTTCGAGCTGGTAGACGTGCAGGAAGTGGCGAATCCGCCGCCACGCGCGCCACGCGGCGACGCCCGAAGCGAGAACGGCGACGATGGGGAGGACGATCAAAGCGGAAGCGGGGAGCAGGGAGCGGCCAGCAGGAATGACGAAAACCGACGTCGGGGCACCTGTAGGGGCACAGCATGCTGTGCCCGCGTCCGAGACCCGCACCGCATCCTGGCCATCACGCGAGAAAGGAGGTCACCGCCGCGGCATACGTGCCATAGGCGTCGAGGTAGCCGTAGTGGCCGGCGCCGGGGAGGACGAGCAGGCCGGCGTCGGGGATCTCGCGCTGGAGCGTGTCCATCTGCGCGCGTACGACGGCCGTGTCGGCGTCCCCCCAGACGAGCAGCGTCGGCACGCGGACGCGCCCGAGGCGGCCGTCGAGCAGGTGGTTGACGGTCTTGACGAACGTCTCCCGCATCGCGTCGCTGGCCGCGGCGTAGTCGCCCTTGGAGACGAGGCGCCAGTAGAGCGTCGTCCGGAGCCAGGCGAGCCCGCGGTCGCGGAGCGGGCCGGCGGGGACGAGCCGGAACGGGGCCTTGAGCGTGGAGACGTAAGCCTGCCGGAGGTAGAACCCGGCCGAGCGCGGCGGCGTCACGCCGGACGGGCTCACGAGGACGAGGCGCGAGATGAGTCCGGCTGTCGCGTCGTCCGTGGCCATCGTGAGCGCGATGCGGCCGCCGTTGGAGTGGCCGACGATGGGCACCGGCGCCAGCCCGTTCTCGCGGATGTAGAGCGCGACAAGCGCGGCGTACTCGGGCACGCCCCACGCCTGTCCGTCTGGCAGGCGCGGCGGCGCGGGCGTCCGGCCGTGGCCCGGCAGGTCGAGCGCGTGGACGCGGTGCGTCTCCACGAGAGGACGCCCCGCGGCCTCCATCAGCGCCGCCGACGAGCCCCACCCGTGGAGCAGCAGCACGGGCGGCGCGCCCTCCGGCCCCCGCACGTCGGTGTGCATCCGCGGCGCGAACGCGGCGACCGGCGTCTCGGCGGCCGGCCCAGCGGGCGCGTCGGGAATCGCCGGAGGTGAAGCGAGCACGGTTTGGGACGGCACAGGAACGGTGTATCTTGATCGTCGTCTGAGAGACGCCGCCCCAGGGACGACCCACCGGGACGCGGCTCAGACCAGGGTTTCGGACGTACGCCGGTGCTGCGAGTGAGGCGCAGCAGACGGCCGCCGGCCCGGTTGTTGCAACGTACGGACCGACCGCCCGGCGGTCTGCGTCGCCCGGACGGCCCCGAAGATCGGGCGCCGCGCCCGACGCAGGCAACCGCCGCTCGCCGTCCGCCGTCGCCTTTTCCTCCTTTTCGTCGGGACCGACCGCGCCACCACGGCGCAGGTCCCGCCTGCCGGCTACGTGCCGGCGGCGCGCTCCCCCCGATTCGCCCGCCATCCATTTCATGGCCAAGACCACGAGTCGCTCGGCAGACGCCGACGACACGACCGCCGTCCAGGGTGCGTCCACAGCGGACGCCAGCGGCGCTGACACTCCCACGCCGGCGCGCACGCGCCGCACCACCGCCGCTCCGGCCACCGACGCCGATACACCGGCCGACACGCCTCGCCCTCGCCGCGCCCCCGCGCGCAAGAAGGCCGCGGACGCTGAGGCGCCAGCGAGCGACGTGCCGGCCGAGGACGCCCCGAAGCCTCGGCGCACCCGCGCCAAGGCCGCCGAGGCGACCGACGCCGCGCCGGCCGACGCCCCCAAGCCGCGAGCGACTCGCAAGAAGGCCGACGCCGACGCGTCGGCCGACGCGGCACCAGCTGGCACCGCGCCCTCCGAGGACGCTCCGAAGCCTCGGCGCACCCGCGCGAAGGCTGCCGAGCCGGGCGATACCGCTCCGGCTGAGGACGCGCCCACGCCGCGCCGCTCGCGCGCCAAGGCATCCGAGGACGCGCCGAGCACGCCGACCGCCGACGCCTCGAGCGCCGACGCCTCGAGGGCCGAGGGCGACGCTCCGGCTCCGCGCCGCCGCACGCGCACCGTCCGCGCCGAGCCCGTCGCCTCCAGCGACAACCTCCCCGACGAGATCGTCCGTGAGGACGTGTCGCGCGACGACAGCCGCCGCGACGAGCCCCGCGACGATCGTCAGCGCGACGATCGTCGCGACGATCGCCGAGACGACCGGGACGACCGTCCGCGCGGCCAGAACGGCGGTCCGCAGCCGGGCGGCCTGCAGAATCAGGGCAGCCAGAACTACGGCAACCAGAATCACGGCAACCAGCAGCAGGGCGGGCCGCAACAGGGCGGCCAGCGCTATGACGACGGCTTCGAGGGCGGCGGACGCCGCAAGCGCAAGCGCAACAAGAACCGCGGCCAGAACGGGGGAAACCCGCAGGGCCAGCAGCAGGGCGGCGGGCAGCCGTACCAAGGCGGCAACCCCAACCAGGGTGGCGGTCAGCCGTACCAGGGTGGCCAGCAAGGCGGTCAGCAGCAAGGCGGCCAGCAGCAGGGCGGCGGCCAGAACCAGGGCGGCCAGCAGGGCGGCCCCCCCGCCGAGCCCTTCGAGGGCATCCTCGAGCTCATCGGCGACAAGAAGTTCGGCTTCGTCCGGCAGTTCACGCCGTCGCTGCTCAAGGGCGACAACGACCCGTTCATGCCGCCGCCGTTCATCCA
>JBBSUZ010000095.1:0-9882 GCA_038233965.1 Rhodothermales bacterium
CACGGCTTCTACCGCGCCCTCGTCACCTACGGCTTCACGGACGACCCGGACATCCCGGCCGCGCTCGCGCTTGTGGACGAGCCCGGCCTGACGTTCCCGCCCATGCAGACGACGTACATCCTCGGCCGCGAGCGCGTCATCTCGACGCGCGCCACCTCGGGCATGATGCGCTGGCGCGAGCGCCTCTTCGGGCTCATGTCCAACAACGCCCGCTCGGCGACGGCCTTCTTCAACATCCCGCCGAACCGGGTCGTGGAGATGGGCGCGCAGGTGGAGATCTGAGGGATGCGGGATAGGGGATGCGGGATGAAATGCAGCCTACGGTTCTAAAATCCGAGGCGGTCCCGCTCTCGCATCGCGCCTGCATTTCCCCATCCCGTATCCCGCATCCCGCCTACGTCGGGTTCCCGCCCGTCACGCCGTAGACCTCGCCGGCGACGTAGCCGGCCTCCTGCGAGGCGAGGAAGACGAAGACGGGCGCGATCTCGGCGGGCTGGCCGGGGCGGCCCATCGGGACCCCTTCGCCGAAGTGCTGCACGTTCTCCTGCGTCTGCCCGCCCGAGGGCTGGAGCGGCGTCCAGAACGGGCCCGGGGCGACGGCGTTGACGCGCACGCCGTGCTCCTTGAGGGCCTGCTCGGCGAGCGCCTTCGTGAAGCCGATGATGGCCCACTTCGTCGACGCGTAGTCCAGCAGCGTCGTGGAGGGGTCGAAGCCCTGGATCGACGTCACGTTGATGATCGCCGCGCCGGGCGGCAGCAGCGGGAGCGCCGCCTTCGAGAGCCAGAACATGGCGTAGACGTTGGTCTTGAACGTCCGGTCGAACTGCGCGGTCGTGACGTCGGCGATGGACGGCTGGGTGACCTGCTTGCCGGCGTTGAGGACGAGGATGTCGAGCCCGCCGAGCGCCTCGTGCGCGTCCGCGACGAGCTGCTCGCAGAAGCCCTCGTCCGTGATGTCGCCGGGGAGGCGGACGAGCGTGCCGCCCTCGGCCGCGACGAGGTCCTGGAGCGACTGCGCGTCCTGCTCTTCCGCGGGCAGGTAGTTGATGGCGACAGCCGCGCCCTCGCGGACGTAGGCGATGGCGACGGCGCGGCCGATGCCCGAGTCGCCGCCGGTGATGAGGGCGCGGCGGCCGGCGAGCCGGCCCGAGCCGCGGTAGGTGTCCTCGCCGTGGTCCGGGCGCGGGTCCATCTCGGCGGTGAGGCCGGGCGCGGGCTGCGGCTGCTTCGGGAAAGGCGGCTGCGGGTACTGGGTCCGCGGGTCCTGCATGGCGGACTGGCCGGGGGCGTCGGGCATCGAAGGGTGGGAAGATGGGCCGCTCGGACCGGGCGCCGGCGGGCGGCGTTTCGACCGCGCCGCCGGTTCAGGAAAGCCCGGAGCCGGGTGCCCCGCGGCCTCCAGCGTCCGTGTAGTTTTCCCGACTCCACGCCGCGCCCCCGATGGACCTGAGCCCGCAGATCGTGACGTGGCTCACGTCGCTCCGAAGAAACACGCAGCACGGCGAGCCGCGCCCGCACAAGCCCATCCTGCTGCTCGCCGTGCTCGAACTGGCCGAAACGGGCCACCTCAACGCTAACGAGGTGCACTTCGGCCCGGCGCTGTTTGAGCATTTCGCCGACTACTGGACCGCGGTCACGGACGAGCCCGTCGGCAAGATCCAGTACCCGTTCTGGTCGATGGACTCGGAGCCGTTCTGGACGCTCGTGATGCAGCCCGGCTTCGAGGCGAAGCCGCTGAACAAAAGCGTCACCCCGTCCGCGAAGCAGGTCAGCGAGTGGGTTCGCTTCGCGCGGCTGGACGACGGCCTGTTCGCCGCCGTCTCGGACGCGACGACGCGGGACCGCATCCGGGGCGTGCTCGTGGCGACCTACTTTCCCGAGCGGACGGAGCGCATCGCCGAAATCAGGGCTTTCGAGCAGAGCGTCTACCGCTACTCGCAGCTCATCCGCCGCGTCCGCGAGCCCGGCGTCGCGTATCAGGTCGCGCCCGAGTTCGTTCGCGACGCCGCATTCCGACGCGTCGTCACCGAGGCGTACGGCTACACGTGCGCCGTGAGCGGCGTCCGCCTGACGATCCCGGCCGGGGCGACGTATCAGCTCGTCGAGGCGGCTCACATCCACGACTGGGCGGACTCGCACACCGACGACCCGCGCAACGGCCTCTCGCTGAGCCGCGACTACCACTGGATGTTCGAGCGCGGCCTGTTCACGCTGGACGAGCGGTGCCGCGTCCGAGTCTCGCCCGTCGCCCGCGACTGCATCGGGAGCGCCGAGACGCTTCTGACCCGCCACCGAGGCGCGCAAATCCGGCTGCCGGCCGACGAGCGCCTGCGCCCGGGCCAGGAGTACATCGACTGGCACCGGACGACCAAATTCATCGCCGGCTAGCCGCTACCGCACCGCCATCTCGGCGACCCGGAAGAGGCCGTACGGGTTGACCGGCGTCCCGCGCCCGCCGCCGCGCGTGACGTCGAGGACCTGGAAATGGAGGTGCGGGCCACGCGCGTTGCCCGTGCTCCCGACCGTCCCGAGGCGGTCGCCGCGGCGGACGACGACGTGCTCGGTGATGCCCGGCTCGTAGCTGTCCATGTGCGCATAGTAGTAGTCGGTCCGCCCGTCCGCGGAGCGGAGGTAGAGCGTGCGGCCGCCGAGCGCGTTCCAGGTCGTCCGCGTGACCGTGCCGTCGGTGACGGCGACGAGCGGCGTGCCGGTCGGGGCGGCCATGTCGATCGAGTTGTGCGTGCGGCCGCCCGAGCGCGGCGAGCTGAACGAGTCCTGCAGCCGGCCCGGGTCGAAGCCGACCACCGGCATCATCAGGCCGCCCTGTGACGCGCTTCGAACGGGCGGCCGCGCCTCGGCGACGGGCTCGAGCGGGCGCGACGGGATGCGGAGGACGGCCGGCGGCGTCGGCGCCGGGCGGGGCGCCTCGCGGCGCGCGCCCTGAGCGCGGCGGCCGGCCCAGCCGTTGGCGCTGCCGCCGGACGTCGTCCCGCAGGCCGAAAGGGTCACGCCGATCACGAGGACAGCCGCAGCCAGACGGGCCGGGCGGAGGAAGACAACGGGCATGAGTGCAGCCGGGAGAGACCGGCCGGGTATCGGTGGAGACAGAGCGGAGCTTAACGGCACGCCGTCATCGGCGGGCGGAGCCGGCCGCGCGGTCGGCGTCGGAGAGGGCGGCCCACCACTCGGCGTAGACCGTGTTTGGGGGGGCGCGGCGGTTGACGTCCTCACCGCCCCACCACGTCGGCCCGCGCTCGCCCAAGGCGACTTTTGCGGCGTCGACGCGCGCTCGGGCGGCGTGTTCGGCGCCGGCGTCCTTCGCCCGGGTGGCGGTGCCGACGGCGCGGCGGGCGTCCATCAGCTCGTGCACGAGGCGCTCGCGCTCGTCGGCGGGCAGGTCGGGGTTCGAGCGCCGCCACAGGCGTCCGCCGGTGACGAAGTAGCGCCCGTCAGGCGTCTGCGGGAGGTGGTCGGTCACAGGGTGCGGATCGGGGCGTCGGGGTCGGAAACCTAACCGCCGAACCGCAGGCGTTCATGCCCGCGCGATCTGCAGGACGTCCATGATCTCCTCGGGCTGCGGGAGGGCCATCTCAGGCTCGCCCGAGGCGAGGACGTCGAGGTAGAAGCGGGCGAAGGCAAGGCGCTCCGAGGGCGTCGCATCGGCCTCCTCCGGGAAGTCGCAGACGGCGGCGAAGGCGGCGTCCGAGACCGTCGAGGCGACGTAGCGGTCGAGCAGTTGGACGAAGGCATGCGGGCGGGCCGCGGTCGTAACGGAAGGCATGGACAGACGGGGCAAAGGGGTGTGCGGCGGGACCCGACAAGCACTGTGCCAGTGCACCGAATCTGCACCGATTCGGATTTAAGGTGGCCGCGTCGGGCGCGACACCGGTAGTCCAGTGTCCCCTCTCGGCCGGGAGCGGGATGCGGCGAAGGGCGATTCCGCACCGATCCGCAGGGTTGAGGCCACATGGCTACGCCGATCCCGGACCCGCGCCCGGCAGGACGCCACACCTCCGGACAGCGCGTCGAAACGGAACGCCGGCGTTACCCTTCCACGCCCTGAGCGCCCGTCCCGATGCCGCCGTCCCTGCCTCCGGGCTCCGACACGACCCGCCTCTACCGGTCCTTGCGGGCGATCGTGCGTCACCTGCTGCACCTGTTCTTCCGCGAGGTCGCGGTCGTCGGGACGCACCACGTGCCCCTGGACCGCGGCGGGCTGCTCGTCGCCGGCCACCCCAACGGCGTCATCGACCCGGCCGTGATCCTGAGCGGCTTCCCCGGCCGCCTCGTCTTCGGCGCGCGCGACGGCCTGCTGAAGTGGCCGGTCCTCGGGGCGCTCATGCGCGGGCTCGGGACGGTCCCGATCTACCGCGCGATGGACCGTCCGGACGACGCGGGCGACCCGGCCGCCGCCGAGGCAGCGCGCCGGGCCGCCAACGAGCGGAGCCTCGACGCGCTCGCGGCCGAGGCCGCCGCGGGCTCGTTCACGGCCCTCTTTCCCGAGGGCCAGAGCCACGACCTCGCGCACCCGACCGAGATCCGCTCGGGCGCGGCGCGCCTCTACGCCCGCGCGCTCGTCCTCGCCCGAGAGGCCGGCCACCCGCCGCCTGCGCTGCTGCCCGTCGGGCTGCACTACGACGCCAAGGCCATCTTCCGCTCGCGCGCGCTCGTCGCGTTCCACCGCCCGCTCGACGTCGCGGAGAGTCTGCGCGACCGCCTCGCCGGCCCCCCGGACGCCGCCGAAACGCACGCCGCCGTGCAGACGCTGACAGACCTCATCGAGGGCGCGCTCGACCGCGTCACGCTCGCTGCCGACGACTGGGACCTCGTCCGCACGATGCACCGCGCGCGGACGCTCATGCGCGCCGAGGCCGCCGTCCGCGACGACGCGCGGCCCGAGCGCGAGACGCCCGAAGGGCGCGCGCTGGGGCTGGCGCAGATCTGGACCGGCTACCGCACGCGCCGCGAATCGCACCCCGCCCAGATCGCCGCGCTCCGGCAGGACGTCGACGCGTACGACCGCGGCCTGCTCGCGCTCGGGCTGGACGACGCCGACCTCGACCGGCCGCCGCGCATCCGCGGCGCGGTCGGGCTGGTCCTCGCCGCGCTCGTCGTGGCGCCGCTCGCCGCGCTCGGCGTCGTCGTGAACGGTCCGCCGCACCGCTTGCTGGGCTGGCTCGCGCCGCGCCTCTCGAAGGCCGAGAAGGACACGGCGACGGTCAAGCTGTTCGCCGGCCTCGTGCTGTATCCGTCCGCGTGGCTCGTTGCCGGGACCGTCGCGGCCGTCATCCGGGCGCGGGCCGGCGACCTGTCTGTCTTCTCGTGGCGCCCACTTGCCGTCGGCGCGCTCGTGGTCGGGCTGAGTGCCGTCGGGGCTGTCGCCGCGCTGTGGACGGGCGAGCGGAGCGAGGTCATCCGCCGCGCGCTGCGCGTCCGCCTCACGCGCGATCGCCGCCGCGCGGGCGTTGCCCAGTTGCTGCTCGCCCGGGCGGACCTGCACGACCGCTTCCTCGCGCTCACACCCGGCCTCGACCTGCCGGCGTCGCTCGCATGACGCCGACCCTCTCCCCGCACTCCCGACTCATGACGCCCGCCCCGCTCGCCCTCGCTGCCGCGCTCGCGTTCGGCCTCTGCGCCGCGCCCGCCGACGCCCCGCTCAGCGTGACGTCTCCCGCCGACACCGCGCGCGCCGTCCAGACGCCGGCCGACACGACGGTCGAGGCGCGCGCGGCCCGCCTCGTCCACGAGGCGCTCCTCGTCGACACGCACATCGACACGCCGGACCGCCTCGCGACCGAGGTCTGGGAGGACGTCGCCGAGCGGACGCAGGGCCGCCACTTCGACGCCGTCCGCGCCCGGGCCGGCGGCCTCGACGTCGCGTTCATGTCGATCTACGTCCCGGCGCGCCTCCAGGGCAGCGGCCGCGCCCGCGCCTATGCCGACGCGCTCATCGACACCGTCGAGGCCGTCGCCGCGCGCCGGCCGGACCGCTTCGTGGTCGTCCACAACGCGGATGAAGCGATGGCGGTCCGGGCATCCGGGCGCGTCGGGCTGGCGCTGGGCATCGAAAACGGGGCGGCGCTCGAGTCCGGCTCGGACGACGCGGCGGTCGCCGCCGTGCGCCACTTCCGCGACCGCGGCGTCCGCTACATCACGCTGACGCACTCGGAGCCCAACGGCCTCTCGGACCCGTCCTACGGCACGCGCCGGCCGCACGGCGGGCTGTCGCCGCTCGGCGAGCGCGTCGTGGCCGAGATGAACCGGCTCGGCGTGATGGTCGACGTCTCGCACCTCTCGGACGCCGCGTTCGATGACGTCCTGCGCGTGTCGCGGGCGCCGGTCATCGCGTCGCACTCGTCCGCGCGGCACTTCACGCCGGGCTGGGAGCGCAACCTCAACGACGCCCGCATCCGCGCGCTCGGCGCGGCCGGCGGCGTCATCCAGATCAGCTTCGGCTCCATGTTCGTCACGCCCGAGTACACGCCCTCGACGCGCCTCGGCGTCGGGCGCATCGTGCGCGGGACGGTCCAGCAGGTGGCCGACCACGTGGACCGGGCCGTCTCGCTCGCCGGCATCGACGGCGTCGGCATCGGGTCGGACTTCGACGGCGTCCCCTCGGTCCCGGCGGACCTCGGCGACGTCTCGATGTACCCGAACCTCGTCGCCGAACTGCTGCGCCGCGGCTACTCCGAGGCGGACGTCCGCAAGATCCTCGGCGAGAACCTGATGCGCGTCTGGCGCGAGGTCGAGCGCATCGGCGACGGGGCATAGGCGGGATGCGGGACGGGGGATGCGGGATATGGCAGAGACGTCGGGGACAACGGGCGCACGGGATTGAAATAGCATCGCCCCCATCCCGAATCCCGAATCCCACATCCCAAACCGCGCAGCGGTCGCGCCTACTGCTCGCGGCCGCCGCGGCTGGGCGGGCGGCGCGTCTGGATCGTCGTGCGCGTGCTCGACGTCGGGAGCTGGTACTCGGCCGGGACGAGGTCCGAGAGGCGCTCGAAGGCCATGTAGCCGCTGGCCTGGATGCCCTGCGGGTCGACGGCGTTGCCCTGCGGGTCGATGGCCTCCTGCTGGCGCGTCGAGATCAGGTCCGACTCCTGGAACGCGTTCGGCTGCGAGCGTGCGCCGCGGAACCACTCGGACGTGAGGTAGGCCGGCACCTCGGGCTCGCCTGCGAACACGACGTTGATGGCGCTCCCTGCGAAGACGACGGTGTAAAACCCAGTTGTGTCGGGCGCGGTGACGATCTGGCGCTCCGGGACCTCGCGGCCGGCGTACTCGGCGAGTTGCTGGCCGTCTGGCGTGAGGCGGCGCTGGCGGAACGTGAAGCCCTCGGCGTTGGCCGTGCCCGCGCGCAGCGCGCGCAGCAGGTGCCGCATCGAGCCGCGGTAGGCCATCGCGCGGGCCGTCTCCCAGCGCGCCGCCTCGGCGGCGTCGGCAGGCGTGAGCTCCTCGAAGCGCTCCTCGCCGTCGTAGTCCACGCGCGTCGGGGCTGCCGAGAAGGCGCGGAGGTCGTAGACGAGGCGGTAGCCGAGCGCGCGGTTCTCGATCACGAGCGGCGCCGACGCCGAGGCGAGGAGCGCGCCGGCGCGGCTGCGGAAGTCCAGCACCTCGGGGTTGACGATCCGCGTCAGGCGGCCGTTCTCGGACTGCCCGATGAGCTCGCGCGTGAACGTCTCGAGGCGGCGCCGGAAGCGCTCGTCGCCGCGCCCTTCCACGACGACCTCGCCGAGCGAGGCCTCAGCGAGGCGGAACGTGAACGGCCCGGCCTCGGCCTGCCCACCCGCCACACGGATGTCCTGCGTGGCGGCGACGTATCCGACGCGGCTCGCGACGAGGCGGTACGCCCCCGGCGCGACGCCGGCGAGACGGAAGCGGCCGGCGGTGTCGGTCTGCGTCCCGCGCGTCGTGCCCGAGAGGTACACGGTGGCGCCGATGACCGGCTCGCCCTGCATATCGCCGACGGTCCCGACGAGCGTCGTCTGGGCGTGGGCGGCGGGGAGGGCGACGAACAGGGTCGCCGCGACGAGGGCGAGCGGCCGGGCGAATCGGAAAGCGGAGTGCATGGGTAGCGTGTGTGTCAGGCTGTTACAACGCACACGCTGCGCGTTTCGGTGCCGGGGTCTGCCGGCTCGTTTGCAGACGCACGGCACCCGGAAGATCCTCCACAGAGACGTACCGCGGCACGACTGTGGCAAGCGAGGCGCAACCGGACACGTCGCCGGCCGGATCCTCGCCGTAGAGATGCGACATGGCGCGTCTCGAGTCAGCGCGCGGCCGGTCTACGGTTGACCCGGCCGTCTCCTCAGAAGAGGCCGATGCGCTGGGCCGTCGCCTCGAGCTCGGCGCGCTGCTCGTCCGTGAGCTCGCGCGGCACCATCACGCAGACCTCGACGAAGAGGTCGCCGGTGCGCTTGTCCGTCACGACGCCCTGGCCGCGCAGGCGGAGGCGCTCGCCGGGCTGCGTGCCCGCCGGGATCGCGACGCGGATCGTCTGGCCGTAGGCGTTCGTGATCGAGCGCGCCGTGCCGAGGATGGCCTCGATGGCCGAAACCGTCTCGACGACGTGCAAGTGGTCGCCCTCGCGCCGGAAGCGCGGACTGACGTCGACGCGCAGGGTCACGAACAGGTCGCCCGGTGCGCCGCCGGCGACGGGGCGGCCGCGCCCGGAGACGCGGATCTTGACGCCCGTGCGGACGCCGCGCGGGATGACGAGGCGGACGGGCTCGTCGCCCGACACCGGCAGATCCGTCGTGCCACCGCGGAGCGCCTGGTCGAACGTCAGCTGGAGCTGCGTCTCGACGTCCGCGCCACGCTCGGGTGTGTGGCGGTCGTCGTCGAAGAAGAACGAGAAGACGTCCGGCGAGGCGACGCGGTGGCCGCGGACGTCGTCGCCGGCGAGGCTCGCGCGGCGGAGCGGGTTGAGGCGGTCGCGGTCGTAGGCAGCGCGGCGGTCCATGTCGACGAGCGCCTCGTAGGCGCTCTGCACGTCGCGGAAGCGCTCGGCGGCGCGCGCGTCGTCCGGGTTGCGGTCCGGGTGGTAGGCCAGCGCGAGCCGGCGGTACGCCTGCTTGATCGCCTCCGCCGGTGCGGACGCGTCGACCCCGAGGGTGGCGTAGTAGTCGGTAGCTTCGAACATGACGGGCGGGCACACGGGCGTGCCCTCAGGGATTTCCTTGTCCCCCGTCCAACACCGTGCCACCCGTTCCGGTCCCGCCGATATGACATTCGCCCCCATCCGGACCGTTCTGGTCGCCAACCGCGGCGAGATCGCCGTCCGGGTCATCCGCACGTGCCGCGAGCGCGGCATCGCGACCGTCGCGGTCTACTCGGACGCCGACGCGGACGCGCTCCACGTGCGCCTCGCGGACCGCGCCGTCCGCATCGGCGCCGCGCCGTCGTCCGAGTCCTATCTGCTCGCCGAGCGCGTGCTCGAGGCCGCACAGGAAACGGGCGCCGACGCCGTCCACCCGGGCTACGGCTTCCTGTCTGAGAACGCGGAGTTTGCCGAGGCCTGCGCCGCGGCCGGCATCACGTTCATCGGGCCGCCGGCCGAGGCGATGCGCCTCATGGGCGACAAGACGGCCGCGCGCCGCCTCATGCGCGAGACCGCCGTCCCGATGGCGCCCGGCACCGTGGACGCGATCGACGACCCGGCCGAGGCCGAGCGGATCGCGGGCGAGATCGGCTACCCGGTCCTCGTCAAGGCGGCGGCCGGCGGCGGCGGCAAGGGCATGCGCGTCGTGGAGAAGGCGGAGGACTTCGCGGGCCTGTTCGAGCGCGCGCGCTCCGAGGCGCAGTCCGACTTCGGCGACGGCCGCGTCTACGTCGAGCGCTATCTCACCGGACCGCGGCACATCGAAATCCAGGTCC
>JBBSUZ010000096.1:0-9877 GCA_038233965.1 Rhodothermales bacterium
CGTACTGGGAGGCCGCCGGCGTCTTCCACGCCGACCCCGAGCGCGTCCTCTCGGGCGAGCGGCAGCCGTTCGTGATCCCCATGCCGCCGCCGAACGTCACCGGCCGCCTCCACATGGGCCACGCGCTCCAGGACACCGTCCAGGACCTGCTCGTCCGCTTCCACCGCGCGCGCGGCTTCGAGACGCTCTGGATCCCGGGCACGGACCACGCCGGCATCGCGACCCAGAACGTCGTCGAGCGCGACCTGCGCGCGCGCGGCATCGAGCGCAAGGCCATCGGCCGCGACGCCTTCCTCGAGCACGTCTGGTCGTGGAAGGCCGAGTACGGCGGCGCCATCCTCGAGCAGAAGCGCCGCCTCGGCGACTCGTGCGACTGGCGCTTCGAGCGCTTCACGATGGACGACGGCCTGTCCCGCGCCGTCCAGCACACGTTCGTCACGCTCTACGAGCAGGGCCTGATCTACCGCGGCGACTACCTCGTCAACTGGGACCCGGACAACCAGACCGTCCTCTCCAACGAGGAGGTGGACACGGTCGAGCGCAACGGCTCGCTCTGGACCGTCCGCTACCCGGTCGTCGACGCGGCCGGCCAGGACACGGGCGAGTTCCTGCGCGTCGCGACCACGCGCCCCGAGACGATTCCGGCCGACGTCGCCGTGGCCGTCCACCCGGACGACGCGCGCTTCACCCACCTCGTCGGCCAGAGCGTGCGCGTGCCGACCACGGACCGCCTCGTGCCGGTCGTCGCCGACGACGTCATCAAGATGGACTTCGGCGCGGGCGCGCTCAAAGTGACGCCCGGCCATTCCGAGATCGACTTCGAGATCGGCAAGCGCCACAACCTGCCCGTCCTCTCGATCCTCAACGCGGACGGCTCGCTCAACGAGCTCGCCGGCGCCTACGCCGGGCTCGACCGCTTCGTCGCCAAGAAGCAGATCGTCAAAGACCTCGACGCGCTCGGCCTGCTCGAGAGGACCGAGGACTACGTCGTGCAGACACCCGTCTCGAGCCGCTCCGGCGCCGTGATCGAGCCGCTGATCTCGCCGCAGTGGTACGTCTCGATGAAGCCCCTCGCCGAGCCCGCGATCGCGGCCGTGAAGGACGGGACGGTCCGCTTCCACCCCGAGCGCTGGCAGAACGAGTACTTCCGCTGGCTCGACGACGTCCGCGACTGGCCCGTCAGCCGGCAGCTCTGGTGGGGCCACCGCATCCCCGTCTGGTACCCGACGCGGGCCGACGGCACGCGCGACGAGGCCGCGTTCGTCGTGTCGGTCGACTCGCCCGGGCAGGGCTTCGTGCAGGACGACGACACGCTGGACACGTGGTTCTCGTCGTGGCTATGGCCGTTCGCCACGCTCGGCTGGCCCGAGACCGCGCAGGATGGCGGCCCGATGCCCGCCATGAAGGCCTTCTACCCGGCGAGCGTGCTCGTCTCCGCGCACGACATCCTGTTCTTCTGGATCGCGCGCATGATCATGGCCGGCCTCCACTTTACGGGCGAGGCCCCGTTCCGCGACGTGTTCATCACGGGCATGGTGAAGGACAAGCAGGGCCGCAAGATGTCCAAGAGCGTCGGCAACGGCATCGACCCGCTCGACATGGCGGACCAGTACGGCGCCGACGCCGTCCGCTTCACGCTCGCGACGCTCTGCGCGCAGGGCCAGGACATCAAGCTCGACGCGTCGGGCTTCGAGGGCGGGCGCAACTTCGCCAACAAGCTCTGGAACGCCTTCAACGTCTTCGGCCGCTTCCTCGACACCGACGACGCGGCGCACCCGACGACGGACGTCGGGCCCAGCCCCGCGCCCGAGTCGCTGGCGGAGCGCTGGGTCGTGACGCGCCTCTCGGAGACCGTCACCGCCGTTGAGGAGGCGCTCGCGAAGTACCGCATGAGCGAGGCCGCGCAGACGGTCTACGACTTCGTCTGGGGCGACGTCTGCGACTGGTTCCTCGAAGTCTCGAAGCCCGCTCCGGGTGAGGCGCCGGACGCCCGCAGCCTCGCCTTCTCGGTCGGGCTCTACGAGGACGTCCTGCGGCTCGTCCACCCGTTCATGCCGTTCGTGACCGAGGAGCTCTGGTGGAAGCTGCGCCCGCGCCCGGCCGGCGACGCCCTCGCCGCGGCCGCATGGCCCGCGCCCCGCGAGACGTTCCCCGAGGACGCCGCCGCGTTCGCGCTCGTGCAGGGTGTCGTGACAGAAATCAGACAGATCCGGGCTAAATACAACGTTCCCCCCGGAAAGAAGATCAGTGCACACCTGACTGCAATCACGACATGGGAGGCGTCAGGACTCGCCGTGGACATCGGGTCTAGCAGCGAAGCACAGGCCTATATCCGCCGAATGGCTGGAGTCGACGAACTCACTGTCATGGCCGGCGGGAGCTTTGCGGCCAGCGCGACGGCAGTCTTCGGCCAGATTGACATCGTTGTGCCGCTTGAAGGAATGATCGACCTCGACGCCGAGCGCGCCCGGCTAGCCAAGGAGATCGACGCCAAGCGCGGCTTCCTGCGCTCGGTCGAGGGCAAGCTCTCGAACGAGACGTTCGTGTCGCGCGCGCCCGAGGCCGTCGTGGCCACGGAGCGCCAGAAGGCGGCCGACGCCGCGGCGCAGATCGCGGCCCTCGAGGCGACGCTGGCCGACCTCGGCTGATCGCGGCTGACGTCTGCCGCGACAGCGAGCCGAGCGCTGCCCACGGCGCGCTCGGCCCGAGCGTGCGGATCGCCACGCTGGCCACCCGCCACAAACGACGAGCGCCGGCCACCCCGAAGGGCAGCCGGCGCTCGAAACCGGTCGGGGACGTTACTGCGGCGTAGCGGAGCTCGTCACCGTGAACGTCGCGTCGGAGTCGCCAGCCTGCAGGAACGGGGCGTCCTGGAGCACGAGCGGCGTCGCCCCGAGGTCGGACGGGCTGAAGCCCGTGCTCCGTGCGAGCACGTCGGACTCGATCGTCGAGTTCTCGAAGTCGTACACGGCGACGTACATCCGGGCGCCCGCGCCGGGGAGCTCGACGCCGGCCGGCAGCGCCATCTCGAAGTTGGCCAGGTCCGCGCCCTGCACGACGGCCGAGCGGTAGTACGCGCGGCCGACGGCGTCCTGGACCTCGAAGAAGAGGTCGGCGGACGGACCCGTCTGAGCGGGCAGGTTCGACGCCTTCAGGGTCGAGATCGGAGCGACGACGGAGTCGGAGCCGCCGGAGAAGTCGCAGCCGGCCAGAGCGGCCGCGGCGAACGTGAAGAGAACCGTTTTGCGCATGGGGTGCACCAGAATAGGAGGGAAGGCCGCCCCATGTTTCGGCTTCCCACCGACATGCTTAAACCGCCCGGCGATTTTTTTGCGCGCCGTGCGATTCGGGGCGCGCTCGCGCGTTCGACCCGCCACATCACTCTGCACGTCCATGCCCGCCTCTCTCTCCGAGCCCCGCGCGTACCTCACCTCCCGCCCGCTGGCGTTCGGCTCCACGATGACGCAGACCGACGGCGTCGCGTGGATGAAGGCGGCCCTGCGGCGCGTCGCCGAGACGGAGCCCGTGCCGGACCTGGACCGCGCGCTCCGCTTCTACGACCTGCTCGCGCGCCAGAGCCACATCGACAGCCGCGTGACCTGCCTCGAGGACTACACGCACCAGGACTGGGACCGCATGCGGGTCCACATCGCCCCGCACGCCGGCGACGGGCAGGCCTCCCCCAGCGACGCGCCGTGGTTCCGCGCGCCGCTCGACGGCCGCATGGAGGTCTTCGCCGAGACGGCCCTCGCCGTCGCCCAGCAGGCCTTCGCCGACGACGCCGTCGCGCCCGACACGATGGTTCAGGTCTCGTGCACGGGCTACGACAGCCCCAACGCCGTCCAGCGCGTCATCCAGGAGAAGGGCTGGAACGCCGGCACGCGCGTGCTCAGCGTCGGCCACATGGGCTGCTACGCCGCCGTCCCGGCCCTCGCGACCGCCGCCGACGTCGTCGCGGCGCAGGCGGCGCGCACGAGCGAGGACGCGACGTCCGCGATCCTGCTCGTCGAGCTGTGCACGCTGCACCAGTTCACGGCCACGACCGACGTCGAGCAGATCGTCCAGCAGTGCCTCTTCGCCGACGGCGCCGCGCGCGTCGACGTGACGACGGCGGCGCCGGACGCCCCGCACTTCGCCCTGCTGGACCACGACGAGGCGATCCTGCCCGGCACGCTCGACGAAATGACGTGGCGGACGTCCAGCCCGGCCTTCCGCATGACGCTCTCGCGCGACGTGCCGAAGCACATCCGCGCCCACGTTGCGCCGTTCCTGACGGCCCTGCTCGCGCGCAACGGCCTCACGGTCGAGGACGTCGCCGCGTTCGCCGTCCACCCCGGCGGCCCGCGCGTGATCGAGTCCACGGCCGAGGCGCTCGGCCTGCCGGACGAGAAGGTCACGCACAGCCAGGAGGTGCTGCGCACGCGCGGCAACATGTCCTCCACGACGCTGCCGCACATCTGGGCCGCGATGCTGGAGGACGAGACGCTGCCCGACGGCGCGCTCGTCGCCTCCGTCGCCTTCGGCCCGGGCCTGACGGTCGTCGGCAACCTGCTGCGGAAAGGGGGATCCGGCCGGGTGAACCCGGACCTGATGCGGGATAGGGGATAAGGAAAACCGAACCCCGTCGCTGCTGCTCATCCCGCATCCCGCATGACGCATCCCCCTACCGTCAACAACGCCTTTTACGACGACCTCGGCGAGCGCTGGTTCGAGGACGACGGCCATGCGATCGCGATCCTGCGCGCCGAGGGCCTCTACAAGACGGACTACGTGCGGCGCAAACTCGCCGAGGCCGGCATCCGGCCCGGCGCGCACGTCGTCGACGTCGCGTGCGGCGGCGGGCTCGTCTCGCTCCCGCTCGCGGCCGACGGCTTCCGCGTGACGGGCATCGACCTCGCCGAGGGCGCGCTCGAGGTCGCGCGGCAGCGCGTCCCGACGGGCTCGGACGCCACGTTCACCGCCGCCGACGTCGTCGACCTCCCGCTGCCCGACGCCTCTGCCGACGCCGTGCTCCTGCTCGACGTGCTCGAGCATATCGAGAGCGTTCCGGCCGCGCTCGCCGAGGCGGCCCGCGTGCTCCGCCCCGGCGGGCTCGTCGTGTTCAACACGTTCAACCGGACGCCCGTCTCGGCCGTCATCGCCGTCCACGGCCTGCGGCTCGTCACCCGCGACTCGCCGGCCGACCTGCACGTCGCGCGGTACTTCGTGCCGCCGGCAAGCCTCCGCGCGTCCGCGCGCTACGCCGGGCTGCGCGTGGACGAGATCATCGGCATGCGACCGATGCTGAACGGGCCGTTCTGGCGCTCGCTCGCGCGCCGCCGCGTCCACTCGGGCTTCCGCTTTACGACGACGCGCTCGCTCGCCCTCGGCTACATCGGGACGGCGACGCGGACGGCCTAGACTGGCGCGGCCGGGCGCGTCAGTCCGGCATCTCGCCGCGCAGGAACGCCTCGCAGCGCTCGACCATCGCGCGGCTCCCGATGTAGAGCGGCGTCCGCTGGTGCAGCGCGTCCGGCTCGACGTCGAGCACCGGGCCCGTGCCCGTGGACGCCATGCCGCCGGCCTGCTCGACGATGAACGCCAGGGGGTTCGCCTCGTACATCAGCCGCAGCTTGCCCTGAGGACTGCGCGCGTTGGACGGGTAGATGTAGATGCCGCCCTTGATGAGGTTGCGGTGGAAGTCGGCGACGAACGAGCCGATGTAGCGCGTCGTGTAGGGCCGGCTGGTCGCCGCGTCCTCGGTCTGCAGCCACTTGATGTACTCCTTCAGGCCGGCGTCCCACGAGTTGTAGTTGCCTTCGTTGGCCGAGTACATCGTGCCGGACTCGGGCGTGCGGATGTTGGCGTGCGAGAGCAGGAACTCGCCGATCGACGGGTCCAGCGTGAAGCCGTTGACGCCCGCGCCGGTCGTGTAGACGAGCATCGTCGACGAGCCGTAGATGACGTAGCCCGCCGCGACCTGCGTGCGGCCCGCCTGCAGCGCGCTCTCCATCGTGACGTGCCCGACGTGGTCCTCGGGGATCTGGTAGATCGAGAAGATGGTCCCAATGCTGACGTTGACGTCGATGTTGGACGAGCCGTCGAGCGGGTCGAACAGGACGACGTACTTGCCCTGGCAGCCCTCGAAGAGCAGCGGGATGGCCTCGGCGTGCTCCTCGCTTCCGATGAGACAGACCTCGCCGCCGCGGCGCAGCGCGCGGACGTACTCCTCGTGTGCGAGCAGGTCCAGCTTCTTCTGGATCTCGTTCTGCACGTTGACGTCGCCCGTGTCGTCGAAGAGGTCGTCCACGAGGCCCGCCTTGCGGACGTCGCGGTCCACGATCTTGGCCGCGACGGCGATATCGCGGAGCAGGCGCGAGAACTGGCCCTTCGAGCCGGGGACCTCGTCCTGGCGCTCGATGATGAACTGCTCGAGCGTCTTGAAGGACGTGCCGCCGGAGAGGCCGGTCTGGGGCGCGGCGAGGGTCGGGGCGTCGGACATCAGGCGGGGGCTGGAAGCGGTTCCGGCGAAACTACGCCGGCTCGACTGGCGCGGGCAGCACGACGAGGCTCAGGTCGGCGTCCGCGGCGAGGCGAAGCGCCTCGGCGGCGGCACCGGGGCGCGCGGCGTCGAGGGCGAGCAGGGCCGGGACGAGCTCGGTGAGCCCGAGCACGGCGAGCGAGCCGTCCGGCCCGGGTCCGATCACGGCCGTCATCGGTGCGCCGAGCTCGGCCTCTGCGACGTCGAGCAGCGCGGCATGGGCGTCGGGGGCGGCGAGCAGGACGGCCGTGTGGCCGGCCGCGAACGCGGCGACGGCGGCGCGCAGGCCGCCGTCGCCGATCGCGAGGCGGGCGACGCCCTGCGGATCGGGCGCGTCAGCCATGGAGGTCGGGGCGGAAGTCCGTGATGTCCGTGAACGACAGCACGACGGCCTCGGGCGTGCCGTCGCCGTCGTGGTCGATGGGCGCGGCGTTGACGCGGTACCACCGGACCGACCCGCTCGGGTGGATGATGCCCTGGACGACGCCGCGGACGGCCTGGCCGGTCGCGAGCACGCGCCGCTCGGGCAGGTCCTCGGGCGCGATCGGCTGGCGATCTTCACCGACGACGGGCCACCGCGACGCGAGGTCGTCGGTCTCGCCGCCGCGCTCGGTGCCGGACGCGGCCGGGACGAGGGCGCCGCCCGAGTCGGTGTCGAGGTGCTGCCGGCGGGCCTCGGCGTCGTGGCGCGCCTCGGGTGCGAGCCCGAGCAGCAGCCGCGCCGATGGGTTCGACATGGTGATCCGGCACTCGGCGTCCAGCGTCACGATGCCGTCCTCGATCGTCTCCACGACGGCGCGGTAGTAGTCCTCGGTGTGGCGGCGTTGCTCCTCGGCCGTCTCGGCCACGCGTCGCCGCGCGATGGCGTCGGCCATGATCTCGACGAGGTCGCGCTCGAAGGGCTGGAAGCCGGACGGGCGCGGCTCGGGCGAGACGAAGTTGAGCGTCCCGACGATGTCTCCGTCGACGCGGATCGGCGTCCCGAGGAAGGCGCGCAGGCCGCGCGTGGCATACGCCGGGTGGCACGACAGGCTCTGCTCGACGGCCGCGTCGGCGTAGACGACGGTCTCGCCGCGCTCGACGACGGCGTCGCAGAAGGCATCGCGCAGCGAGATCGTCAGGCCCGGCTCGATCGACGGGTCGGGCGAGACGACGGCCTCGACGCGGTAGAGGCGCTCGCCGGTCGCCTCGTCGAACGGCGTGGCCGAGGCGATGCCGATGGGCATCCCGAGCAGCTCGCAGCCGGCGAGGAGGTACGCCTCGGTCCGCGCCGTCTCGGTCGGGAACGGGCGCGCGGTGATGCTCTGGACCGTCCGCAGCGCGTCGGCGAAGGTCTGGAGCGCGACCGTCCGCTCGTCGACGGTCCGCTCGAGGCCGAGGTTGGCGCGCGAGAGCTGGCGCTGGAAGGCGCGCCGCTCGGAGTCGTCGCGGGCGAGGGCGAGCACGCACAGCTGCCCGTCGAGCTCGATGAGCCGCGCCGAGGTCTGGACCGGGACCGTGCGGCCGTCGCGGGTGAGGTGCGTCGAGTCGAACGTCGCCTGCCGCGTCTTGCGGAGGCGGTCGAGCGCGTCGGCCATGCCCAGCGAGCCGGGCACGAGCAGGTCCTCGACGGTCATCGCGGCCAGGTCGTCGGCCGCGTAGCCGTAGAGCGAGACGGCCGCCTTGTTGACCAGCTGAAACGGCCCGGGCCCGTCGGTGCCGAGCGCGTAGAGCAGGACGGGGTCGGGGAGGCCGTCGAAGATGGCCTGGAAGCGCGACTCGCTCGCGGCGAGCGCGGCCGCGGCCGCGTTCTGGTCCTCGACGTCGGTGTGGACGCCGACCCACTCGCTGATCTGCCCCGCGGTACCGCGCAGGGGCGTCGCACGGACGTTCATCGCGCGGAACTCGCCGTCGTGGCGGCGCACGCGGTGGGTGATGACGTAGGGCGAGCCGCTGCGGACGGCCTCGGCCCACACGGTGACCGTTCGGGCGCGGTCGTCGGGGTGGATCGCAGTGGCCCACCCCTCCCCGAGCAGCGCCTCGGAGCCCTGCCCGGTGAACGCGCGCCAGCCCGGCTGGTCGGTCGTGAAGTGGCCGTCGCGCGAGGCCGTCCAGACGATCGCGGCCGTGGCCTCGACGAGCGTGCGGTAGCGCGCCTCGTCGAGGGCGAGCGCGACGTTTCCGGCACGCAGCCGCGACGCCTCCGCTCGGTCTGAGACGTCTTCGAAGACGATGGCGACGGCGCGGCCGGGGAGCCCGATCGCCTCGATGTGGTAGCGCCGCTCGGTGATGCGCGCGTCCCCGTAGGTGATCTCGCCGAGGTCGACCGTCGTCTCCGTCCGGGCGGCTTCGGCGTACGTATCGATCATCGCTCGCGCGGCGTCGCCGGGGACGATGTCGACGAGCCGGCGGCCGATTTCGCGACGGACGTCCAGCCCGGTCAGCTCGGCAGATGCCGCGTTCGAATAGACCAGCGTCAGCGAGGACGCGTCGCGGGCGTTGCTGAGATGGTAAACCGAAACGCCTACGGGGAGGCGGTCGAGCAGGGGCGAGGCGTAGTCGGGACGGGACGAACGGAATGGAAACATGCGCGGGGCGCCCCGGACGGGCGCGGACCGGACGGATTGCCCGGAGAACATGTGTACGCCGACGCCCGGGCAAAGGATCGCGGCGAATCGGACCCGTCCCGGGGCGCGCGCGATCTTGGCGAACCTCATCCCGCCGCCTATGTCACCCGCCCGCCCCGACGTCTCCGAGTTCGCCCCGTTCTACGCGCACTACATCGGCCTCGTGCCGGAGGCCCCGCTGCTGGACACGCTCCGCGCGCAGCCCGACGCCTGGGACCGCCTCCTCCAGACCGCCGACGTCACCGCGACCTACGCACCCGGCAAATGGACGGTCGGGCAGGTGCTCACGCACGTTGCGGACACCGAACGCGTCTTCGCCTTCCGGATGCTCTGGTTCGGGCGCGGCGGCGACGCCCTCCCCGGATTCGACCAGGACACCTGGGCCGGCGTCGCCGCCCCTTCCTCGGTCGCGGACGGCCTCGCCGCCTTCCGTACCGCCCGCGCCGCGACAGTCTCGGTCGCGGGGAGCCTGGACGCCGAAGCGTGGATGCGCACGGGCGTCGCGAGCGGCAATCCGATGTCGGCCCGCGCTGCCGGCTACATCCTCGCTGGCCACGTCCTGTCGCACATCGACGTTTTGCGCGAGCGGTACGGGCTGACGGGGTGAAATGGACGTCTGGAATGGTTGCGTCCGATGCACTTCAACACTGATAATTTGTCATCCTGAACGTGTTTCAGGATATGTATTTGTATTCTCGCGTACGGTGGACAAGGCGAAACGCAGGTCCTGAAACACGTTCAGGATGACAAG